>CALCYA010000014.1 GCA_937906165.1 uncultured Bacteroidales bacterium
TCCACCAGCTAATACGCGGACTTGTCATCCCGAACCTTGCGTGAGGGATCTCAAATAACCGCTAAACATAACAAAAGAGGGAATTGCATCAGCAGTTCCCTATTTTTGCATAATTAGCCCATAATTTAACTCCTCCACCGCAAGCGGTCCCCTCCTCTATATTCTCTACGTGAATACAGAGGAGAACTGAAATCTTCATATTAAATCTTACTATTAATATCAAGGTTTATTTTAATTAAAGCTCACAGTGCTCCTCATGAAAACTCCTCCGTCACTGCGCTTCGCTTGTGCCACCTCCTCTGTGAATAACAGAGGAGGACTCAGCCGGATTGCAACTTGTTGCAAGACTGAGGAGTAAAAAAACTAAAGAAATATGTAACCAATGGTTCTCGAATCCGCGAGCAAGAGATTTTTTCGGGCAAAGCCCCCAATAACACGTCTCCTATCGTCGAAATGACAAGTACGCAAAAACGCCGGCAATGTCATCCCGACAGAGCGCAGCGACGAAATCCGGAGGGTTCGACAATACTGCGATTAAGCAAGCGAGATACAAGTTTACTTTAATCTCACTGCGAGCGAAAGCAGGTTCAACGAAGTTAATGCCGACAGCGAATGGTCGCACGTAGCATGGGCAATGCTCATGCCGTGCGGGTCGCGAAAAGGCGGCATTGTCAAAGGATCTCTCGAAAACAGCGAACACAGTTCATCCCGAACCGCAGGGAAGGATCTCAAACCTTGCAGAAATAACAGAGAAAAGGTAGCAGTTTACGGCTCATTACATTTTTTAGCATAAAAAATTTGCAATGTAAAGGATTTTGCCCTACCTTTGCAAAGTATTTCAAAGGAGATACTCGGGCTTTTAGCTCAGTTGGTTAGAGCAACAGACTCATAATCTGGAGGTCCTTGGTTCAAGCCCAAGATGGCCCACATAAGAGAATCGTTTTTAACGGTTCTCTTTTTGTTATTCCCTTTTCGCTTTGACAACACCACCTTATCGCATCCCGCAGGGCGTGACTATTCCACGCCACCTGCGACTAACTGCTGTTGGCGTTGTCGAAGCGGAGCCTTTCGTCTCAGCTTTCACCAAGGTTATTGACTTCGTTATTAAAGTTTGCACCGGCTTAAGCCGACAGCAAACAACGAAGTCAATGGGTCTCTAAAGAGACAAATCTCAAGCCCAAGATGGCCCACATAAGAGAACCGTTTTTAACGGTTCTCTTTTTGTTATTCCCTTTTCGCTTTGAGGTAGGGTGGACAAAAAGTAGGGCTCAACGTAAAAAGTTGAGCCCAAAAAGGGGCTCCCCACAAGGAGAGCCCCTTTCTATATATAAATTCTCAAGTATTACTTCGCGAATTTCTTTACACCGTCCTGGATGTAGATTCTACCAGTAAGGACCTCATTTACACGGCGGCCGCTAAGGTCGTAAACTGCATCATTCTCATTCTGCTTGTCGTCAACTACAATGTGACAGATACCTGTTGCCGGTGTTGTAAAGTCAAGCTCTACAACATCGCCCTTCTCGCAAGGAACAGTAGCAATGCCATTCTCGTCAACAGTAACCTTAACCTCTGCACCGTTTACGGTAATCATAGCCTTGGTAATCTCCATTGCACCTATCTTGCAACGTACCTTGAGCTCTGCGCCTGCATTGCTTACGATAGTTGCCTTCTGGCATTTGCCGTCAGCCCAATTGAAGTCTACTGTGAAGTTACCGATAGCCTTCATACCTGTTACCTTACCGTTCTTCCAGACAGCAGGAAGTGCAGGAAGGATGTTCACGTAACCGTGAGCACTCTGGAGGAGCATCTCGGCCATACCTGAACATACACCGAAGTTACCGTCAATCTGGAACGGAGCGTGGCTGTCGAACAAGTTGTAGTAGATACCACCCTGGCTCTGGTCTGTACCGTATGTTGTAGAGTGCTTGAGAGCGTTCTTGATGATGATGTGAGCATGGTCACCGTCCTGAGCACGTGCCCAGAGGTTAACCTTCCAGCCCATAGACCAACCTGTAGCTGCGTCGCCACGGTGCTTGAGGGCATTTACAGCTGCTGTAAAGTAGTCGCTCTCAGGAGTAATCTGATCCAATGGGAACAGAGCCATCAAGTGTGACATGTGGCGATGACCTCTCTCACCTGCAGTATATGTCGAGTACTTCCACTCACGCAAGAGGGTATCACCCTTGGCAACACCATTGCATGTTGCACCCCATGAGCCTGTATAAACCTCCTTGTGCAAGCCCTTGTCGGTCTTCTCGAGGTAGAGAGCGAGCTTCTCCACATCGGCCTGTGAGAGGCCTGTATTCTCAACACCCAGAATCTCGATAGCGTCTGTAAGGTTCTGGAAGAGGTAGCTGATCATCTGCTGAGCGTGAGCTGTACCATCCTCGCTCTGGAGCGGCTGCTCGGCGCTGTACTCGTTAGGAGCCACGAATGTACCGTCCTTTGCTCGGCGGTCCTCAATGAGGCGGTGGAACCAGAACTCTGCACAGCTCCACATTACAGGGAATGCCTTCTTAAGGAACTCCTTGTCCTGAGTATAACGGTAGTGTGTCCAAAGGTGGCTTGTATACCATACGTTGGCAACGAGGTAGTTGTCACCCCATGTACTCATACTGTTGTAGAGTGAAGACTCTGTCAATACGCTCCAGCCATAGCCGTTGTTGTACTGCTGGCCTACCTTCTTCCAACCGGCGCTCTGTGCACCACGGATGATGAAGTTCACGTATGGCTTGTGGAGGTCACTGAGGTTTGTAATCTCTGTTGGCCAATAGTTCATCTGGATATTGATATTTGTGTGGATATCCGAGTTCCATGGAGAATCGGCGCCCTTGTCGTTCCATATTCCCTGGAGGTTGTTTGGAGCAGCAATAGGCTTGCGGT
This sequence comes from uncultured Bacteroidales bacterium, assembly GCA_937906165.1. Lineage (GTDB taxonomy): Bacteria > Bacteroidota > Bacteroidia > Bacteroidales > Bacteroidaceae > HGM04593. The sequence goes on from CALCYA010000014.1 coordinate 2,884, forward strand.
TTGAGCTGATAGCCAAGTAACGTCCATAGTGGAAGTATAACTGCTCAAGGAATAGATGGTCGTTTGCTGTGCTGTTGGCAGCGCTGTTGTTCGGGAAGTAGTTGTCGATCAAGGTCTTTGTATCAACTGTAGGAGTTGTGAGACCAAGGTCGAATGTCATACGTTTTGTGATAGCTGTGAAGTCGGCAACATGGTCAGCCTCAAGAGTTGCGTAATCCTTTGCTGCAGCAGCCTCGATTTCGCCCTTGATGCGGGCGTTCACGTCAGCAGGTGTCTCTGCGGTGAAGTAGTTATCGTAAACATCCATGTCACCGTTGAAGTTTGTACCGCCCTTGAGGAAGAATGTTACCTCGGTAGCATTGCTTACTGTGATGCCACTGTTAGAGCTTGTGATTGTAGCACCCTCGCTTGCAACGACGTGCAGACGTGCAGCATAATTAACAGATGTCATAGCACCTGTAAACTCAGCCATACCGTCAGTGTATGTAACAGAATTTGCACCGATACCTGTACCCGGCTCGAGCTTGAATGTGAGGTTGAGTTTCTCATCGCCATCAACAGTGTAGTAACCTACAATAGCCTGGTCAGGAGCAGAGCTGAAGAACTTGCGTACCTGCTTTGCACCATTGGCATTCTTGAACTCTACGCCGGCGATACCCTCCTCGATGTCAAGATAGCGTACATAGTCGGTAACACCGTCCCAGATAGCCTTGTCATTGTTCTGGATGATAAGCGAACCGAAGTTCATGAATGTACGGTTACCGCTACCTGCACCTACAGTGTTTGCAGGGCCGCTCCACAGAGTCTTCTCGTTGAACTGGAGTTCCTCGTTGTGGACACCGCCGAATACCATACAACCGAGCTCACCGTTACCCAATGGCAACGCATACTCCATCCATGGGTTGCTTACGCCCGCTGCCTCTGCTGATGTTGTGTACCACAATGTATTGGGGTTCTTTGGAGAGAATGCAGCAACACCCTCAATCTCAGAAACCTCATAGAAGTACTCATCTGGATAATCGGCGTAGTCAACCTCCTCGAGGAAGAACTTACTGCCGGTGTCACCTATCGCACCTGTGCTGTTCCAGAGAGCCAGATAGCTGTTGCGGTCGTTCCAATACTGGCTTGTTGTACCCTTCCACTTGATATATGAAGGCTCACCGTTGCCAAAGTTGAATGTACCGTCAAAGTCTATGGTAGAAGTTGTTGTTGCAGGATCAACCATCTTCGCACGTGCGCTGGCCTCACTACCGGTCATACCGATAACTTTTGAGAGACCTGTTGAATAGTTGTAAACCTTGTATACACCTGCGCTCTGCTCAACAAACGCCCAGATACCCTGGTTGTCCTGAGGCTTGTTCTTGTTGGCCAGAGTCAAAGAGCCGCCACTCATATAAGTAGGGTTAACGCTTACATAACCACCCTTACCGTTCTGGATTGTGTAGAACTTTGTATCAGCGTCAAAGTAGCTTACATATACTGTTGTGCCGTCAACTGAAATGACTGCGAATTTGTCAGCTACCTCGTTTGCTGTAAAGTGTGATTTCTTTACAGCAGACTCTGTAGAGATTGTGGCACCGTCCTTATACTCAGCACCCTCATATACAACACCTGCTGCAGCATCGTCTGTACCGAGAACATCGATTGTATAAGTCTGAGGACCTGTGACAACCTCGTCAATGATATAGCAGTTACCCGGGTCTGTCTGTACCCAGCTGTTTACCACGATACCTGCGTCCATCTGCCCTGTCTCCTGCGAGTTCATACCATTGCCACCGATAAGAAGCTTCCAAGGATATGCACCACCCACATTCTGGAAAGTCAAAGCAGAAGTTGCTGTTGCAGAATAGTTACCGTTAGAATCAACATACTTCTCGGCAGCTACGCTGTAGAGATAATAATTACCGTTTGTCTGTTCAATACGGAACTGCTGGTTCACATCGTTTGGGTCCTGTGCCACAGTGCCCACCACCTTACCGGTGCTTGAACAGATCTGTCCCTTCAATGCGGAGCTGTACATCAAGAATGCACGTGCACTACGCAATGTGTAGACTTTCTCGTTGCTCAACTGCGACAAATCAGTCACAGTAGTAGTCTCGGCCTGCACAGCAAATGCCATACAGAGGAAAGAGACAAGCATAAAATAAATCTTTCTCATTTAAGTAATTTTAATGGTTAGTATTATTTTGATTTACTTATTTACATTATAACCAGACAAATATAAATATATATATATTAATACAAAAATTTAATTGACAGAAAAAGTCGATCTTAGCATAAAAAGCATGGGGAGCGTATGCTTCCCATGCTTTTTTTATTGCCGTACTCCAAAACACTTCTATGCCAGCAGCGCCTCGGCAAGCTGTTCCATAGCCGGGATATCCTCATCCTTCATACGTGAGCGTATGGTAACCATAGGCTCCACAATCTCGACAGCCTTCAGCCCCTCGAGCATCGCGCGCATCACACGGCCTGCAGTAGGCGCCCACGAACCGTTCTCAAGGATAGCAACCTTGCGTTTCTGGTAACTCTTTATCTTGAGGTGATGCAGGAAGTCGTGCATAGGAGGGAAGACATCGGCATCATACGAAGCCGCGCACACAGCCATGCGACTGTAGCGGAAAGCATCCTCGACAGCCTCGGCCATGTCACAACGCGAAAGGTCTGTGACAACAACCTTGGGAGCACCCTTTGCGCGCAGAATCCCGGCAAGCCTCTCGGCTGCCACAGCTGTACCACCGTGAATTGAAGCGTATGCCACAAGCACACCCTCGGTCTCGGGCTCGTACTTGCTCCATGTGTCGTAAAGTCCTATATAATGACCCAGATTCTCCTTGAGCACAGGACCGTGCAACGGACATATCACCCGGATATCAAGCGCGGCAGCCTTCTTGAGCAATGTCTGCACTTGATTGCCATATTTACCGCAGATATTGATATAGTAGCGGCGTGCCTCACAATCCCACGGGCCTTCATTGCACAACGCTCCGAACTTACCGAATGCGTCGGCCGAGAAAAGAACCTTCTCGCTCTGTTCGTAAGAGACCATAACCTCGGGCCAGTGTATCATCGGAGCTACAATGAACTGTAACGTGTGGACGCCCAGAGAAAGTGTGTCACCCTCCTTTACCGCCACGACACGGTCGCTGAAGTCAACACCGGCAAAGAACTGCGGCAACATTTTCACAGCTGTTGCCGTTGCCACAATCTTTACGGTCGGCCATTTTTCCATAACCTCGGCTATAAGCGCCGCATGATCAGGCTCAAGGTGGTGCACAACAATATAATCAGGTACGCGGCCGGCAAGAGTTTCCTCTACATTTGCCCACCATTCGGCACCCTTACGGGCGTCGGCAGTATCCATGATTGCCACCTTCTCATCGAGGATTATATAAGAATTGTATGCCATTCCATCGGGCACTATATACTGGCTCTCGAAAAGATCTATATCAAGGTCGTCAACGCCTACATATTTTATTGAAGATGTAATTTCCATAGTTTTTCCATTATTCTTTTTATTGATGCAAATTTACAAAATTAGAGCGAAAACACCGCACCATAAACAATATTTATGAAAGTGCAGATTAGATATAATAAACATGGGAGACCACAAAAACAGCGAAGAGAGATTCTTCGCTATGCCCATAATGACAATACTATGAAAGAAAGAGAATGCAAAAGCCAGCCACAATATAACAGAAAACGGGAACAGCCATGGCCATTCCCGTTCTATGCAGATATTCGTCCCTCTATCAGAACTGCACCTCCGGTGCCTTTGATGCGCCCTCTTCTGCCTCAAAGTAAGGACGTTTCTCGAAGCCGAAGAGGCTTGCGAGGATTGTCTTGGGGAATGTACGTATCGAGGTATTGTAGCTGCGTGCAACCTCGTTGAAGTTACGGCGCTCAACGCTGATACGGTTCTCTGTACCCTCGAGCTGTGCCTGCAGTTCGCGGAAGTTCTCGTTTGCCTTGAGGTCGGGGTAAGACTCCGTAATGGCAAGCAAGCGTCCAAGAGCAGCACCTACCTCACCCTGTGCTTTCTGATACTCCTGCAGTTTCTCAGGTGTGAGATCCTCGGCATTCACTGTTACCTGTGTGGCACGTGTACGTGCAGTAGTGACAGCATCAAGGGTCTCTTTTTCGTGGGCAGCATAGCCCTTTACTGTGTTTACAAGATTCGGGATAAGGTCGGCACGACGCTGATACTGGTTCTCGACATTGCTCCATGCTGTACTTACCTCCTCATCGGCCTTCACCAGACCATTATAGCCGGATACTGCCCATACGGCAATAACCGCTACGACCACGATTGTGATAATTGTTGATTTTTTCATATTGATACACTTTTTATTATATACGTTTGAAACATTAGAAACGGCTGCCGGCACCTCCGCCGCCAAAGCCTCCACCGCCGAAGCTTCCGCCGCTGAAACCGCCTCCGCGTCCGAAGCCGCCGCCACCTATTATCATACCACCACCCCTACCGCGATTATTGCTGTTTGGAGTGTGGGTTGTACGGGTGAATGTGTGCCCGCAATTCTGGCATCTGTATGTTGTCTGCACAACCGAGTAGCCCATCTCACGCCCCACGATATGGGAGCCCACACGCTGTATCTTGTGTTTCTTGCACACCGGGCAACGGTTGGTATACCACGCCAACCAGGCGATGAACACAAGTGCAAGGATGAATATACCCATAAAAACAAGGATTGCAGCAGTGTCGTCTTCTTCACCGGCAACATTCTCCATTGAGCCGTCAAGATGTCCGCACACTGCCCTCATACCCTCAAGCATGCCCGTATCCCAATCGCCACGACCGAAATGCCCTACCATATAACGTTGCTGTATGCGCTTGCAGATGGCATCAGGCAAAACACCCTCAAGGCCATAGCCTGTGGCGAACTGTATGCAGCGTTCATCAGTAGAGAGCAGGACCACAAAACCGTTGTCACGTCCTTTCTGTCCAATGCCGTTCTCTTTGCCCAGACGATAGGCAAAGTCGAAGCAGTCACCACCCTCGATACCGGTAAGCACTGCCACAAGAGCCTGTATGCCCGTTTTCTCCTCAAGAGCAAATAAAAGGCTGTCGATTGAAGCCACCGTTCCCTGCGATAGAATGCCGTCAGGATTGCTCACATAACGGGTGCGGTCGGCAAGATGCACCATAGGCACATCACTAACCTTGTATACCTTTGCATTGGCAGGCAAGACAATGCAAAGGAGAAACAGCAATATGTTTACAATGAACGGACGCATCTGCTATTGGGATTACATCTTGTTCAAGCCGTTGCGGAAACCGTTGGCGATTTTCTCGCTCTCCTCTGCAATCTTGCTTATATCAACACTCTTGAGCAGTTTCTTGAGAGCCTTTACACGTGAGGTATTACCCTTTGCCTCAGCCTCGGCAAGCAGAATCTTATACTTCTCGAACTGCTGTATGCCCTGCACAAGACGCTCCCAGCGTACAGAGCTGATGCTGAAAGGATAAATCACGTATGTATCGCCTGCAGGCCATGCAGTAAAGCGTGAATCCTCCTCGGGAACTATTGTCCAGCTGTTATAAGCCCAACGCAAGTAACCGTCAAGATCCTTCGCAAGAGCCTCAAGTGCAATGAACTCGGCATCGGCAGGGTCGCTGAAGGTGAAGAGGTTGGGATACTCGGCGCTGCAGCAAGTGTAATATGTAGAAACCTTACCCTGGGCACGACGGCTCGCAATGAGTTCGGGTGTGTAGGCACCGTATGCGAAGATATCAAGGCAGTAGTCGTAGATATCGGGTTCAATCTCAGCGTGGTAGTTACCCGCCATAGATATTTTCATGCCCGGAGCATAATCCTTGATTACCTTTATTGCCGCCTGCATCTGCTGCAAACTGCGCTCGTCCATCGAGATGAATGTCTTCTCGAACCAGCCCTTCTCCTTGAGGTGAGCCGCAAAAGCCTTCAACATACCGCCCCAGAACTCGGCGTAAGCCTCATCACCGGGAGCACAGTCGATATGCTTGTGCGAATGTGTAGCCTGGTCGTAGTAGCGGAAAGAGAGCTTCCACGGAATCATTGAGAAACAGGTAATCTCCTTGTTGATACCGCACTCCATCATGAACTCAACCCAGATATCGAATACCGTGAAATCATATAGCCATGTGCCGTCGGCCTTCTTTATCCATGTTACCATACTTCCGAACGGGTCGAATGTCTGGCCGTTCCAAGGACGGTCGATGAGAGTAGCCGTTATCGCCTTCTGGCCCGCTGCTGCGAGCTTGAGCATATAAGGACGCAACACATCGAAGTGCTCCTTGCTCCAGAGTTCAACATTATGCACGCGGGCAACAGCATATGGGTTCTGCCACAAGTCGAGGTGGAACTTCCACTCGGCCGGAGCAGGAAGAGTGCGGTCAAGCACCTTGACTGTGTAGTTGTGCTTTGTGGTCTTGCCCTCACAGGTAATCTCTACGCACCCCTTGTATGTACCGGGCTTTGCATCCTGAGGAATCTGCACAGTGAACCAGAGGCCACGCAATGTGCCCCCAGACAACACCGTGGGGTTTGTATCGGTGATACGGTCAGCGACAAGGTTCTCTCCGTAAGCATCCACCTCGTGTTTTCCACAGCCTGTGAAACGGTCAGTAATCACCGGCTGCACAAAGCCACCGACAACATTCGTTGCAGGAATAATGCTCTTGCCATTCTTGAGTTCACTGAAGCGGTAGGCTACCGAACAGCTGTCAGCGGCCTCGTTTTTGTTTGTCACCGCCAACTGGAAGTTCACGCGTTCGCCCTTCCATGCTGTAGCGCTACTTACTGAAGATGTGCGTGCAGCATCTGCAGCATTCATCGGATAACGGGTGTCTGTGTTACCCCACTTTACAGAAACCTGTGCAGCAGCCGGCATCATAATTGCCACAACAGCTGCCAAAGCGAGAAATCTCTTGATCATGAGTTATAAGTTTTTATTTGACAATACTTCTTATTCAGCAATCTCATAGCCGTTAAATACAAACTCCTTGCCAGCGACATACGGAGCAAGATCATCTGCCATTCTGGCATCAAAACTGAGTTTGCCGACTTTGACAGCACCATTTACTGCCGCAAACATATACTGAGGGGCAGGCTCGGTCTCTGTGTTCATATAAGGCTCAACATTCTCGGCAGCAAATGAAAGGTTAGCACCATCAACTGTACAAGGCAGAGCTTTGAGTGTTATATCAAGCACAAGCGGCATATTGGCAGCGAACTTCACATCGTTGAGGAGAACATCAACTGTATTCCCGTTCTTTGTGACACTGATCACTACGTCCTCCTTTGTAAAATCACCGACCACAAGGCTGCCCTTATAGTTCTTTGCAGAACCACCTGCAGGCTTTATATTGACAATTGCGTTGCTGAAGCCTATTGTTCCCATTGCCGTAACGGTATTGAGCACGAATTTATCGCCTACAAGTGATGCCTCCACTGTTGTCATGAGATAACGGTCCATTGGTGCGCCCATCACAGTTGGTACAACGCTCTTGCCTGTAATAACATAGTTGTCACCGCTCTTTTTGCAATCAAGGGCAGAAATCACAATATCCATCGCTGGCATTGTAGGTGCAAATGTAACACCATAGAGTGTTATTGAAGCATACTCTCCTACAATATCCACACCACATTTCACGTCCTCAGCAACAGACGAGCCATTAAAAAGCAGATTACCGAAGAAAACCTCGCTCTTCACCTCGGGAAGATTGGAGTCATCATCATCAGAGCATGAAACAAAAAGGGCGAATACTGCCAAAAGGGGTAAAAGAAGTAATTTTTTCATTCAGGTTATGTTTTTTAAAGATTAATATGCAAAGATAGTCCAAACTGCAGGGGCTTGCCCTGAGCAAAGAAGTCGTTTCCTATTGAACGGAAATAGAACGTGTTATATTGTTCATCGAGCAGATTCTTTCCCCACAAAGATGCGCCGAAAGCGCCCTTCTCCCATGTGAGAGATGCCGAAAACAGGCCATAGAAGGCCTGCGACAGGCTGTTCTCCTCGTTCCAGTATATGCGGCCCACGCCACTCCAGCCCACGTTAAGGAGCAGGAAGTTTGCAAAACTCTTTGGGACTGGCATACGGTACTCCACATTCGCCGACACGGTCTCGCGTGGAGCGTAAGGGACGATTTTACCCGAATAGTCGTTGTCACCGCTGATATACTCCTTGAACTCGGCGTGGGTATAACCGTATGAGGCATTGAGGGTTACATCACCCACCCTATAGGCAACGCTTGCCTCGGCGCCGCAGCTGAATGACTCGCCAGCGTTGGACATCATGCGTCCCGTGCTCATGCCTTTGGGAAAGACCGTGAGCTGCTGGTTGCGGCAGTCGATATAAAAGAGCGCAGCAGAGATTTTGAGCGCACCGCTGCTCAACGGCGACAGGTGCGTACCCAATTCGAAGGTCCAGTTTGTCTCGGGCTTATACACCGTGGACGATGCATCCACATCCTGCTCGTTTCCCACAAGAGCACCGCTCATCTTGCTCTGCAGTATATCGGAGAAAAGCTGGGTATTGAAGCCGCCGGCCTTAAAGCCCTTACGGGCCGAAGCGTACACCGAGCCCCAGTCCTTGCTGTAAGACAGCGAGAAGCTCGGCAGCAGCTCAAGGGCATCCACATCGTTGCTGCCCACGAACTCCACCGGCAACGGAGCATAATCATTGCTGTTCCTGTAGGTCTTGTAGTAGACAAGCGCACGGCTGTCGTAATCCATCTTCGACTGTTCATAGTCGAGGCGCAAACCGGCAGAGAACTCAAAGCTTTTCCATTTGTAGCCCAACTGGAAGAAAGCCGCCGCACCGTATGTAGGAATTACAAAATCGTCATAAATCGTGAAACTGCTGTCACGAAAAGAGAGGTCACGGTCGCCCGGCAACAGATGATACCAGTAGTCGTTTGCATTCTTGAGAATGAGATTGTCGATTCCATACTGTTTGAAAGTGACAGGAGCCTCCATATCAAGATGTTTGTAGAAGGCGTACAGACCACCCATCCAGCTGAACGCACCGTCACCCTTTGAGCGTGCCACGAGTTCCTGCGTCACAGAACACTCACTCTGGTACTGCCCCATCGAGAAATACTCCAGAGGCAGAAAGTCATTGTCTATGCGCATCCTGTCACGCATGAACTGCAGACCCGTTGTAGAGGAAAGGGTGAAAGTGTCAAAAAATCTTTTTGCCACAAAGCCGTCGGACACATTGAAACGGCGATAGCTACAAGGGTCATTATAGGCCACAGGAGCGAGCACTCCACCGGAATATTGTCTGTAGGCCCAACCGCCTTCGTCGGTGTAACCAAGGGTAAACGTGTTGTCGAGGCTCCATAGCGCCGACGGCAGCCACTGTGCACGCAGACGCATCGCTATATTGTCGCCACCGTCACAATTTTCACCCCGCTCGCGGTTCATGAAGAAACCGTCGCTGTGGCTGTAATATACACTTGCCGACCAACCGAATTTCTCTGTCGGAGCCGCATAATGCGAGGCCTTCAGGCGCAAGGAGTTCTCATTGCCGTACTCAAGGGTGAGCCTCTTGCCCTGAAAGTGCATGGGCGAAAGGGTGTACACATTTATGGCGCCACCCGAAGTGTTACGTCCGTATAGTGCACCCTGGGCGCCGCGTACCACCTGTACACGGTCAATATCGAAAAGGTCAAAATCGTAGTTGTTCTTGTTGAGTACCGGCACCTCATCAATATTCATGCCCACCACAGGCTGGTCAATGCGTGAACCGAAGCCTCTCACATACACCGAAGAGGTCATACGCGAACCGTAATCTGGCTGATAGAAATTGGGCACCGTGGATGTAAGTTCCTTGACAGAGTTTATATGTCTGTTCTCAAGAGCCGCCCTGCCTATGGTTGTAGCCGAATATGCCCCCTTTTCATCGCTGTCGGGCATCTTTATTGAAGCGACGATGTCCACCTCGGGCAACGTCACAGAATCGACCCTCTCGGGCCCAATCATGGCCATGAAAGCCAATAATGATATTATTGTATTCAATTATTATCTATATATATAGTGCAAAGATAACCACAAACGAGCGAGATAGGCAAAGTTCACTTTGACATTTCACTGCGAGTGCAGTCTATTTTCGCGGTTTACCGCAAAGATAGTGAAAGGCGAGCGGAGAATAAAACAAGTTCACTTGTTTTTTATCCCGAGCCGCATCCTATATTCGCGCTACCGCAAAGATAACCACAAACGAGCGAGAAATATGAAGTTTACTTCAATATTTTTCAAAGCGAGTGCAGAAAATCTTCGAGGTTTACCTCAAATATAGTGACAAACGAGCGAAACACATAAAGTTTACTTTAATGTGTTTTACTGCGAGTGCAGGCTATATTCGCGCTATCGCAAAGATAACAAAAACGGGTAAAATATACAAACCGACTTACAATCAATACCACTGTTCAACCTCATCCTTGCCAACGAGTTCATCAATAAGCGGGATAAGCACCTTTTTCACAACCGTGTCGTTCAGGCGGTGTTCGCCGGCAAACCAACGGCAACGCTCCTCGCCGTATAGCTGCGCCATCAGCGGTTGGAAGTGCACAACAGGGTCCTTGTCACCGAAAAGACCTACCACAAGCATTTTTTCCTCATCGGTTATGCCTTCGAACTGATGCTTTTCCATCTCTTTGAAACGCTCTACCACGCTCTTGTCTATACGGAATTCAGCTGCACCGTCCTGACGCTTCGACATATATTTGTTTCGGCCCATCTTGCCGAACAGCAGAGAACGCGACATCTCGAATGAAGGGTTCACCACAATTCGCGGTACACCCCACAACTGCTGGGTATACATTCCACCCATAGAGGTACCCACAACAATATCGGGCTGCTCTTCGTCTACCATACGCCGCAACAGTTCCAACGCCTCGAATGGGTCAACAGGCAGATCGGGCGCCACCACACGCCACCCCGCCATATAACGGCGCAGCGTCATCACTGTGCCCGAGCTTCCCGACGAAGCAAAGCCGTGCACATACATGAGCTTCTTGTTTCTTTCCATATATACAAATCAAAGGCTTTGTAAAGGTACACTTTTTACCGCAAACCGCGCGTTATTGTTGCTGAAAAATCAGGTAATAATATAGATGTTGTCCAAAACGCATCGTGTCATGTTGAACGAAGTGAAACATCTCGCAAAGTCGCTGGCAGAGTCCGCTGAGAGATCCTTGACTTTGGCCCCTCCTGCTTAATGCTAAGGCTGACGCCGCGGGCGTCGACCGTTGGTTCGCGTAGCTCAGGATGACACCATCGCAGTAGATATTTGTATCAATAGACGACTCCTATGTTATTGCCAAAAATTAAAACCGTGATTGGCAAGAACTGAGACTGTACCCCTCCGCCCTGTGGGCACCTCCCCTAAAAATAGGGGAGGAATTTGTTGTCGCCTTGTCGCTACCCGCAACCTTTGGCTGCCAAACGAGCCGATAACAAAACAAGGGGCCATTGGCTAATTTTACTTTGCAGCAAAATCAGCCGATAACAAAACAGGGGCCATTGGCTAATTTTACTTTACAGCAAAATCAGCCGATAACAAAACTTCGTTTTGTCATTCAAAATAGAACGAAAGGATAATCATCTTGCTCACGACCTTGTCCACAGATTGCGTGAACTTGAGGTAATTCTCGTCAAGCAAGTCCTTGCGGTCCTTTTCAAGCACATCAAGCAGGCTGAAAGCAAACTTGAGTTCAGGAATAAGTTTGAAGAAAGGAAGATAGAAATCACAACCCATGCCCACCTCTACCATAAAGTCAAACTTCTTGAGCAGCAGTTGTTTCTGCTTCTTCACCGTAAGGTTGAGCATTGGGCTCACGCCTGCCGTGATATAAGGACGATAGTTGTTGAAGCGCTCAGCCGCGAACTTGACGTGGAGCGGCAAAGATATATAAGTTGTCTTGACCGTCTGCCGCGATACCTCACCGCTGTTCTGTTCGCGGAAAACAATATTGTTCTGCCCGAAGTGCATTGTAGGGATTGCGCGCAACGAGAAATGGTTGCTCAGACGCAAGTCGGCAAGCACACCCACGCTGAACCCCGGGTTATACTGCGCAATATCGGCAAACCAGGACTCACCGTTCTCGGTAACAAAACCATTGTTCGTGAATTCCATATCCTGCATATGCACGCCCACAAAGAAGCCGTAGTGCAGACGGCGGTAATCGATATACGGTTTGTTCTGCACCTTACGTTCCTGAGCCACAGAGCCCAACGGCAACAGCAGCAGGAGCAGTATGTAAAGTATTTTTCTTTTCATACAGATATTATAACGCGACAAACGTCGACATATTGCCGGACAAACGAAAAAAAACGCAAAAAGCAAGAATTGCAAAATAATGTTAAAAACAACAAATAGACATCCACCTATATGCAAAAAGCACTATCTTCGCCAACGGATAATACAAATTTAAAATTTACAACTATGGCTTACGTAATTTCAGATGACTGCGTTGCTTGCGGTACATGTATCGACGAGTGTCCTCAGGGTGCAATTTCAGAGGGTGAGAAGTATTCAATCGACCCAGAGCTCTGTATCGATTGCGGTACTTGCGCAAGTGTTTGTCCTTCAGAGGCTATCCACGAGGGTTAATGACGCAGAAGAACAAGTTTCAAGAGGCTGGCTAAAAATGCTTTTAGCAGCCTCTTTTTATTATTGAGGATAGATAAAATACAACATGAAAACGTTTGTTCACATAATAGTAAAAAGCACCATAATAATTGCAATTGGCGTTGCCTGCTATTTCATTTATACCGGGCTGCTGGTGTAATAGCCCAGGCGCCCCAATGCCTAAACTATCCGGAACAGCCTGTGCTATAAGCGTAGAACAATACAGGACCTTCAATATAAAATTAAGCCGCGCAGTGCGCGGCTTAATTTATAAACGTATATTAACTGTTTACTTCATCTTCTCCTCTACCAATGCCTTCATCGCATTTCCGCGGAGATCACGCTTTACGATTACGCCGTCAGGACCGAAGAGAATAATCTGGGGAATACCCTTGATACCATACATTTCGGTAGCATTGTCCTTATTGTCACGTGGAATGAAAATCTGAGGATAGGTGATGCCCTCTTCTGTGAGAGCTGCCTTGAACTTCTCTTCCTCGTCCCATACATTCACGCCGAGAACAGTGAACTTCTCGCCACCGAACTTGTTCTGCAACTCGACGAGGTTAGGAATCTCACCCTTGCAAGGACCGCACCAGCTTGCCCAGAAATCAACGAGCACATACTTGCCCTTACCAACATAATCAGAGAGCTTTGATGGCTTGCCGTCAACAGTGAAACCGCTGAAGTCAACAAACATCTTTCCGGCCTGTGTAGCAACAACCTTGAGGTAACCCTCACGCTCAGCCACGATAGCATGTATCTTGTTTGAGTACTTCACCTCGGCCATTATTGCCTCAAGAGACTCCAAAGAGGGGTAGAACTGCGAAGATACCATGCCAAGCACATATGCACCGAACATATTGTCTTTGTTGTCATTTATAGCCTTACGGTAGATATCGTACATAGCTTCAACCTCCGGGCCCATTTCAGCCTCAATCTCATCACGAGACTTGCCGTCGGTCTGCATCTGCTGAATTTTCGCATTCAAAACAGCACCTTTCTCTGCCACCTCTTTATTAAGAGCCGCAAGCTTGTCATTGAGACCGCCTGTCACTACAGCCGGACGCTGTGAGAAGTCCACGGTAGCATTTACACCGGGCTCAACAATCACGTATGCCCTGTTTCTTCTGTTCTTGTTGATATTAACCTCAAAAAGTGCCTGATCGGCAGTTGTACCCTCAAACTGGAAAGCGCCATTTGTTACCACAGCAGAATCGGCATAAGTCAGATTCTCCTGATTTACAAGGAATACCTTCTTACCCTCAGCCTTCTCATCTGCAATACCCTTGATTGTGTAGCTCTGTGCAGTTGCAGTAAGCGCCAATGCCGACAGAGCAAAAATTGATAAAATTCTCATAGTTTATGTTTTTTAGTTAGTGTTCGCTCAATGGTGCGAAGATAAACCAATTTGTTGAAAAAAAGTATCTGTTCACATTATTTAAGATACTCATTGAGCTTTTCATCCAGCGCGCCACCTATAATTCCGCGTTCCATGATGGTACCGTCAGGCGCAAAGAGTATCAGATGAGGGATTGTCTCCACATTATATAATAAGACAGCATTGTCCTCATCTTTGCTGTCGCGTGGAATGAAAATCTGCGGATAGTCAATGCCAAGCTCTGCAACAGCAGCCTTGAATTTACTGTTCTCATCGCCGATGTTCACTCCGACTACCATAAACCTTTCACCGGTATACTGTTTGTTTACCTCTATTATATGTGGCATCTCATTTTTACAAGGGCCGCACCAGCTTGCCCAGAAATCGACAAGCACATATTTCCCCTTGCCGACATAATCGGAAAGCCTTACCGCAGTGTCATCAACCGCAAAACCGGCAAAATCAATAAACTTGTCGCCCGGCTTTGTAATACCGCCATAATAGAGTGCTGTACGGATTTTCTTGAGAGCGCGGAACTCACCGGAATATTTCACATCGGCCATGACAGCATCAAGCGCCTCAACAGAGGAGTAGAACTGGCGCGCAACAAGATTGAGCACAAAAGCGCCAAGGATATTGTCACGGTTCTCGTTCATTGTGTTGCGATAGACATTGTACAGCGCCTCGGTCTCGGCTGTTGTGGCAGCAAGAATCTCCTCCTCGCTCTTACCCTCCTCATGCAATTTCTTTGCCAATCCGCTGAGAGCCACACTACGTTCCTTAACCGCAGCATACATGGCATTGAGCTTGTCATTGAGGCCTCCGTTGTCCTTAATGCTGACCGGACGCACCGTCATATCAACCACCACGTCACTGCCACCCTCAATGAGCACGCTTGCCACCATACCCTTAGGGCGGTTGACTACAACGTCAATCACTGCCTGGGAACATATTTCGCCTTTGTACATGAAGGCATTATCGACAATCTCGCACGCAGCGATGGTGTCGCCTGCGTTCTTGTTCACAATGTATGCAGTCTTGCCGTTGAATTCAGGCTTCACTGCACAAGAAATTGCATACTCCTGCGCTACAGCGAACAAAGCCACAAGCAAAAACAGGAATGTAAAAATAGTTCTTTTGTTCATATTGTTCTTATATAAGTTCGTTTTCCAAATATCTGCCGGTTCGGCGAGACCGGGGAGCCCCACTGTGCTCAAACGCGTCAAGCCATTATCAATCACACAATTAAGGTTGCCTCATTTTCGGGCGACAAAAATAGCACAATGACACGAAAAAAACAATTTTCCAGCCTAAGAATAAACAAAATAGAGCCCAACATTTGGTAAAATAAGATTTTTGGCCTAACTTTGCCGCGCTTTCGGCGTAATCGCTGTCAAGGAAGAGTAACTTGATATGTTGCGTTTGAATGATTGAACAATTTAACAAATCAAAAAGATGGATTTAATTAAAATTGCTAAAGAAGCATTTGCTACTGACGTAAAGCGTGAGATGGAGTTCCACCCAGGTGATACTATCACAGTAGCTTACAAGATCATTGAGGGAACAAAAGAGCGTATCCAGCTCTATCGTGGTGTTGTTATCCGCATCAGCGGTCACGGCAACGAGAAGCGTTTCACAGTACGTAAGATGTCAGGTACTGTAGGCGTTGAGCGTATCTTCCCTTTGAACTCACCTGCTATCGACAGCATCACTGTCAACAAGCGTGGTCGTGTTCGCCGTGCTAAGCTCTACTACTTGCGTGCCCTCACAGGTAAGAAGGCTCGTATCAAGGAGATCAAGGCGTAAGCACCTGAATGATACAAGAATAAAAAGAGGATGACTTTTGAGTCATCCTCTTTTTGTCGGGGGTGAATAAAAAGCAAAGTTCAAGGCTTGTGCAGGCTTCAAAAACCGCAGTTTACTAAGCGTAAATGAGGATTTTGAAGGCAAACGTAACACTGAAAATTTGTGCAAACGAGTTAAATGCAAAGTTTACTTTGCTATTTTACAACGAG
>CALCYA010000015.1 GCA_937906165.1 uncultured Bacteroidales bacterium
ACGTTGTTTTGTCATTGCCTTTAGCCCCTTCGGGCGGCGAACTTCGTTTCTGAGCGGAGCGAAGAATCTCTGTGCGCGATTTTGAGATCCCTCACACGGGGTTGACTTTGGCCCCTACGGGCGTCGATCTTCGATTCGGGATGACATTGCTTATACTTTTCGCGTACTTGTCATTCCGATCCGTAGGGAGGAATCTCTTATCCGTGATTTGTTAGATTCCTCATCGCGGACACGCCGGTACCGACCCTACATTCTGAATGACATTGTTGCTGGTGTGCCTTTTATCTCCTCAGTCTTGCAACAAGTTGCAATCCAGCTCCTCTTGATCTCAAACAAGAGGAGCACTATGAACTTTGATTATAATATTTAACGTGAGTTCGATATAAGCAAAATCAAATCGCGGACCTGTCATTGCCTTTAGCCCCTGCGGGCGGCGACCTACGGTTCCGACAGAGCGTAGCGACGAAATCCGGAGGGTTCGACAATGCTGCGATTAAGCAAGCGAGATACAAGTTTACTTTAATCTCACTGCGAGCGAAAGCAGGTTCAACGAAGTTAATGCCGACAGCGAATGGTCGCACGTAGCATGGGCAATGCTCATGCCGTGCGGGTCACGAAAAGGCGGCATTGTCAAAGGATCTCTAAAACAACAGCGAACAAGAGATTTTCCCAACGGTTCGAAATGAGAAGAACGCGAAATTACAATACTTATCGTTATTTTAAGAGTAATGTTCAGTGGGTAATGTTCAATGGATGATGTTTTCACTTAGGCCTTACTGCCGTTTTTGCCCTTTTAAGCCCTTAAAGCCAAAAGGCAACAGAGACTCCAATGGGCAATAAAAAACACTCCCTCTTGCATAACAAAAGGGAATGCCTATAACAGATTGAAAGCCTTGTATAACGCAGGAATCTGCATTAAGGCCATTCACATCATTCTTCCTGATCAAGGTAATAAAGATCGCCCTCCATAATCTGCTCAATACGCATCTGAAGCTCCTCAACTTCCTGGTCAAGTGACACGGCGCGACCCTCTGGCTCTATGAAAATTATCCTCGGAGCCTTATCGACTCCGAAAAGCTTTGCTGCAGGCGAGTCTATGCCCATACCGTCACAAGCGTTCAACCAGCCCTCAACATTGATGCCGTTGCTCTCTACGGCAGCCTTCCACGCTGCCGCATCGTTCTCAAGGGCAAAGCTGAGGAATACAAACTCATCATTCTCCTTTATTACATCGTATACGTTCTTCAACTCGGCAATAACCGCAGCGGATTTCTCACAACCGTTTGCCCAGAAGCAGAGTACAACATATTTGCCACGGAGGTCGTTCAGGTGCTTCTTCTCACCGCCGAGCATCGGCAATGTGATATCGGGGACCTCATTGCCCACCTTGAGGGCGCTTGCAAGTACCTTATTACGCAAAGAGAGATAATAAGGATGATCATACAAAGTTGTAGATACAGACTTGAGCATCTGATCGGCATAGGACGGTGTAAGCTGTTGCAACAGGTAACGCTCTATCTCAAGTGGTGTCATCGGCGACGCATTATGGTCAATGAGGAATCTTATTCTCTGCGAAAGAGATTTGATAGCCTCTTTTGATCTCGCGCTCTCATCGGCACATTTCTCTGCGGCACTGACACCCTCTCCAATTACCTTCTTGTATTCGGAATAGGTATCATTGGTTGGTGTGCCGGCAACGGTTGTCGCGCAAGGGGTTGCTGCCGATGCTGTGTTTACGGCAACCTCGCCCGGCTCTACAAAGACCTCTATACCCTCTCCTTCACCGAAACCGGTTATAACATACATGAGCACGGGCTCATCCTGCGCAAGATCACGTTTGAATGTATACTTGCCTTTCTTCACTTTTGCCTCGGCAACGGTCTCTGCCTGACCGTACTCATCGGTACGTGTAAGATACACCTTCTTAACCTTTGTGCCGTCAGCAGTCTTAACGTCGTCTATGACACCGTTGATGACGCATGTTCCCTGTGCGCTCACTGCAATGCAGAAAGCAACTGATAATATTGTAGTCAATAATCTTTTCATGGCTCTACTCTTTTATTTGTTTGCACCATCAACGATGGCTTTCAGTTTCTTCACCATCTCCTCACCTCTCAGGTTGAACTCCACGACATTGCCGTCGGGGCCGACAAGCGCCGTAAAGGGGACACCCGTCACGCCAAAAAGCTTGATACCCTCACTGTTCCAGCCCTTGAGAGTTGATATGTGTATCCAATTCTTGTGCACGAGCCCATTGTTCTCGATACAACCTGTCCAGGCATCCATATCATTGTCGATAGAGTAGCTCAGCAAAACAAGATTATCACTGTTCTCGGAATATGCAAGTGCCTCTTTAAGATAAGGGATCTCGCGGCGGCATGGTGCGCACCAGCTTGCCCAGAAATCGATGAACACATACTTGCCTTTGAAATCGGAGAGAGCAAGTTCCTTGCCCTGTGGAGTACGGCCTACAATGTCAGGAGCGGCAGAGCCCTCCTTAAGGTTAGCCGAGCGTATATCGTTCACAAGTTCACGGTACATTGCCTGCTTGTGGAGTTCCTGTGGCATAGCATCCAGGAAGCCCTGGATAACATTGGAATTGAATGTGGGTACCATAGCATACTTTATCACATACAATGTTACAGGTGACTCAATATTATCATAGACAAAGTCCATGATTGCCACCTTGAAGTGCATGTTGTTCACATAGAATGTAGGCGAGGCAAACTTCATTTCCAGCTCTTGATTGCCCTGTATCTCCTTGGGGAGATTGGCAAGCACCTCATTCATTCGCACCTTGCTCTCCTGAATACACTTGTTGTTGAGGTCAAGGTACTCCTGATATTTCTTGTTGCTGGGGCTGCCACCAATCTTCGCAGCTACCGGATATGCAGCATCGAACGGGAACACCTTTATTTCGCCTTCCTCAAGGAACAACGGTATACTACCGTTGTCAAAACCGGTAATGTTGCACAGTTCCATCATTTCAGGGGCCTCTCCCTCAAACACGAACTTGCCGTCAACCACGGGAGCTGTGGCAACCTCTACCTGCACACCGTCGATTGTGCGCTGCAGCTTGACCTCATTCACCGTCTCATCGCTGTAGCATAACTTGTTGCTTGTCATTTCGCCTTTGATGACGAATTTTCTCTCTTGCGCAGTGGTGACAGTCGCTACGAACACCAGAGCAAATAGTAATAACTTTTTCATTGTTTATGTCTTTTATTTCAGGTTCTCCTCCAGAAAAGCCTTGAGCTGCTCACCACGGAGACCCGTTGCCATTATATTATTGTACTCATCAAGTATAAAGAGTGACGGCACACCGCTGATGCTGTAGAGCGATATTGTCTCGCACTGCCAGCCGTTGAGCGACGACACGTTCACCCATGTGAGACCGTCCTTCTCTATGGCTGCTTCCCAAGCATCCTTGTCAGTGTCAAGCGACACACCTATAATCTCAAGCCCCTTGGGATGGAACTCCTCATAAAGTTTCTTCAGGTGAGGGTTATTCAGGCGGCAGGGACCGCACCAGCTTGCCCAGAAGTCAATAATCTTTATCTTGCCCTTGACACTGCTCATTGTCACGGGGTTGCCTTTTGTATCGGGCAAAGTGAAATCGGGAGCCTTTGCGCCCTGGTCGGTCTTCGCTAGACGATCGATACGCTCCTTTATCATGCGCCCGTACTGTGTTGACCTGGCACCATCACCCAGCGCGCCATACATGCTCCTTGTCTCCTTGAGACCGGCATCACGCATTACAATATTCGAATAGACAGTGTATGATGATATCAGGTTATCGTTGCTCGCGAGGAACCTGTTTGTAGCATCGCGCAACAGTTCCTTCTCACGACGCAAGCTGTCGTTAACAAGGCTTGCGCTACGGTACTTCTTTGCTGCACGCAACGAGTCGTAACGCACCTGCATGCCATCTATAACTGTACGCAGAGAGTCGGACATCCTCATGTGCGCATTGTAGCTGTCATTGAGTTTGCCGCCATTTATAAAGAAGTCTGTGCCCTCGCTCAGACAAGCCTTGTATGCCGCACCGGGCTCGGCAAACAGCATAAAGCCTCCCGCGAAGCCATCAACCACAAGCTGGGCGACCATAGGCTCCGTTGCAGTAGCCTTGAGCTCAAACTTACCCTTCTTGAAGTCACAAAAGCCTAAAGTATCGGTAACCTCCTCCGAAGCACGCGCAAGCAGATAGAGACGGCCTTTCTTTATGCCCACAACCTTTCCTTTTATTGTTATGTCCCCGGTCTGTGCAACCGAGCACAATGCACTGCACATCACAAGCAATGCCAACAAAGCAATCTTTTTCATAATTATTCTATCCCTGTTCAATAAAGTAAAATTCTTATCATCCTCCACCATGAGTGGCCCATGGTGCAAAACGCAAGCAGACAATCAAAATGTTATCCCATCTCCAAACGGTGTTCGCCGCCCGTATGGACAAAATTCCATTTTGATAAACCTTCATTCAGCCGGTTCAGGATGACAGATGCACACGGTTTCTCAATATGCCATCTTGTATATATAATCGTTCACAAACTGAATATCCTTGATTTCACCCCACAGGTTACCCTCGTTGTCACGATCGTAGAACTTCGGTTCATAGCTGCTGTCAACATCGGCAGCAGTGTTGAACTTGATCTCTGCGATGGCACCGTTCGTACCGTTGAACAATACGATGTTCAAATGCAGACCGAGATCGTCGCTGAAAGTAGAGCTGTCCTCGGTACGGAACTTGATTTTTGTGATATCATAGCCCTCCGGAGCCTCATAGACGACAAACTTGTCGCCGTTGGATACATTGTAGCGGTACACCGCATTGCCCTCGACAAAGAAAAGGTTTGTTGTGGTGAACCATGAGTTGTATGTAATTGTAGACATATCGGTTGGAGTGAGCCCTGTGAGTTTCTTTGAACTCAGGATTGTGTATGCCGCCAGTTTCTCACTCTCTCTGCCGTCAGCGCCACGAGCAGGAGCCACCTTGCTGCCATCACCAATGTCCTGCATCTGCAGCTCATAGCGGTAATAGCTGTCTGTAGCCTCATCCCTGAATATGAAATAGGCATTCTGCTGGTCATAGCCGTCACGGTAGTTTATGTAGCCCATCACGGCAGTCATGCCCTCAGGTGAACGCTGCAGGCCCTCGAACTTGACGTTGGCATCAAGCAACGGGTTCATTGATATGTGTGAAGGCCTAATCGAGCTTGCCTCATCGATGGCAAAACCCTGGTCCTGCTTTGCGGCATAGAGGAAACGTTCATTCTTCGCATCCCACATGAGGAAACGGTTGTGTGTTATTGTAGCCGCTGTTATCTCATAGTCACTCTGATGTGGCAGGTCGGGATTGTTCTCGCATCCGAAGCCCGGCTTGTAGAGTGCGTGTACAAAGTTGCCCACATACACCTCACCGTTTTCGGAGAGGACAACCCTGTACAGAGTGTAGTTAGAGGGGTCACCGGTCTGCACGGTCCTTTTATAGGAGAAGTTCTCGCTCTCGGGCTTGAATATCTGAGGTGCGGTGAATTTCACCTTCATCCCATGCGGGTCGTATGCCCTTGTCTCACCGTTGATGCTGTAGAGTGTCAACGCACTGGCCACACCTATATTGGCAAGGTTCTCGGGAATGTTCATGTAAGTTGTGTAACCGAAGCCTGTGGCATTCTCATAATGGTTGTTATCCCTTGTTACAGTCTTCACGTCGGTGTATATCTTCGTCTCGTTGCCGATGACCTCAATGTTACCTATCTTGCGGTCACCCTCCTTGCCATGCATAACAAAAAGGCTGTTCTTGAACACCGGGCGTGTGTTTATCTTGAACGAAGAGTAATGAGACAGGTCTGTGGTACGGTCATATATATGCAGGTACACATCGTATGACATTGCCTTACCCACAGGAAGGTCAAACTCAAGGAATCCCTTGGAGAGGATTGTATCCTTGACATACCTGCCATCCTCGTCGGTGTACGACCTACACCAGTAGAAGTCAAGATTCTCAAGGTCCTTTGCAAGCGACTGCTCCACAACAGCATCGATACGACGTGTCCTGCTATCCTCCTCAAGCGCCTGCTGCACTTCAATGATACTGCCCCCGACACCCTCTGTTATTGACGGAGAGAACGTAACCGACAATATTTCGTTCATTGAACCTAAAGAGTAGTCATAGTTACCTTTGTCCTCGTAACAGCCTGCCAGAATAAGGGCAAACAGTATAAGTGATGATATCTTTTTCATAATACTTCCTTTCGATAGTTATTCTTATATTTCAACCTCGGGGATGTCGAAGCGACGCGATGCAGGACGCTTGTCGTTTGCTGCCTTGATTATGCGGTAGCACTCCTTAAGGCGCTCCTCGCCTGCAAGTTGCTTGGTACCGAACGGTGAGTTGTCCCACACAAAGGTGTTGTTCACCGCATCATACACAAACGGGAACAATGACTCGGTAACGAAGTCGGCAGAACCGTCCTCCTTGAGCATTGTCTTGAGCATGAACTGGTACTTGTCGTCCTTGTACTCGCCGAAATACTTCTTCACAATGGCACCGGCACCCAATCCTTTGGGATCCTCCCACCAGAAAGGTATTCTCACATTGTAGTTCACGTTATTCCTGAGTTCTACCCAGAAGAGTTCTTTGTACTGCGACAGCGATGTACCTGCCATTGCGTATTCATAATACTGGTTCAGCATGAACAGTACATCGTCCTTGTGGAAATTGTCAGCCTCCTCCAGCATCTTCTGCGCAGCAGCCTCGCCGGCAAAAAGGTCGGCAATATCCCTTGTGTTCGAGCCGCCCAGCATTGTGGTGAAGCGACAGAACTTGCCAGCCCTGAACACGCCCAGTTGCTCCTCATAAGCGCTCCAGAAATAAGGTTCGTTGTAGGCCGGGTAATCAGTCTCCTTGAGGATAGGCAGGTCTACCACGACTGGCTCTTCGGGCTCGCTTGCAAGCAACGCGTTTACAGCACTCACGTTGAGGGCCACTACAGCGTCAAATATATGCATTCCCATCTCATAGTCGTATAGACTTGTGTAGAACTGATTGTCGCCTGTGTGGTTGGCAAGGAAGATATGTTTCTCCTTGCTCCACTCGCCCAGATAGGTGAGGATGTGGCTGAACCACACAGCAGGCTGCTCATATGACTCGGTCACATACAGGTTTATTTCGTTCTTGCCGCTTATTCCTGTACCCAGGTCACCGCTGCCGTCAAGATAGATGCACACGGCATACATCTGGTCCTCCACTGCAGGACGCTTCACCTTGACAACAATCTCCTTCTCATACTCCTTGCCCGAGAATACCACCTCGTCAATTGTCACATCGGCAAGTTCATATCCCTCAATATCCTTTGTCTTTACCGCAAGCGTGCGCTCACCGTCCATAATGTAACCCAGCAGCTTCACTTTCAGCGCCACCTCTACGGTGTCAGGGTTACCCACTATGTACTCGCTGAAGTTGAGATTGCGGTCAAAGTCAGACGCATACTCATAGTCGAAGTAAGCACCGTTGGCACCCTTGTCAAAGAGATCGGGCTCTATTTTCTCACAGGCTGTAAATGCGAGCGTAAAGCACAACAGCCCAATTATATAATGAATACTCTTTTTCATAGACTATATTATAGTATCGTTTGTTTCTTATACTCTTGGTATTACTTCCCCGGCATGGTCATCAGGTTCCTCTTCAGTCTCTTTGTCATCTTGCGCCCAGCCATACTCAACCTCGGCATCCGGCAACGGGAATATGAAGTTCTCCTGTGCGAGTGTAGTCTCGGGGCTGTGCGCCAATGTACCTGTAACGCCATGAGTCTTGAGGAACCAGAAATACTGTCCCTCACCGTAGAACTCCTTGCGGTACTCCTTGTTCAGGGCTACCACACGCTGCTCATCAGTGTCACATGTAACATCCTTTGCTCTGGAGATACCTCTCTTGTTCCTCACCAGATTGATGTATTCCGCAGCATCATCGCCCAACCCGCATGCCTCGCAGGCAATGTAATACATCTCGGGCAGGCGGATAAGAGGAATAATCTCATTGTCATTGTCGATATATTTGAGTGACATCGCGCACTGCTGCTCATTGTTGCGGTAGAAAGCAGTACCCTTGGCACGCATATCCTCGCTCTCGCTGCCCACAGTCTCGAAGATCGCGTTCAGGGTAGAGAGATTCAGATAATACTTTGTTGTCATCTTGTCACCAACAGCAAAATAGTCGGAGAGGTTATCCTTGAGTT
Source organism: uncultured Bacteroidales bacterium (assembly GCA_937906165.1). Taxonomy (GTDB): domain Bacteria; phylum Bacteroidota; class Bacteroidia; order Bacteroidales; family Bacteroidaceae; genus HGM04593. The sequence continues at coordinate 8,238 of CALCYA010000015.1, forward strand.
CGTGCATATTGATACCGAAGATGACCTCCTTTGAAAGGATAGGGTCATTGTCGTTGCCGCTCTCCAGGGCAAGGCCACACTCCTCTATCACCTTGCGGGCATGCATTGCCGCGCTGTCCTTGATACCTGCATAGTTGTACACGCGCGCCAGCATAGCGTTCACCGCATGGTAGTTCATACGCAGATACCTCTTCTCAAGGTCCTTTGCAAGGTCAAGCTCCTTCTCATAGCCGAGACACTCCCTCGCCTCCTTGAGGTCCTTGATGATATTGTCCACAATCTCCTTTGCCGGCAACAGAGGCTGCTTCGAGTGATCAGCGACAAGGCGGTAAGGAATGCACCTCATCTCCTTTGCTGCCTCATCAGCTGCATAATTCGCAGGGCCCCAGCCGCGCAACAGGTCAAAGTGCAGGAAGGCACGCAGGGCAAGAGCCTCGCCGCGTATCATACGGCGTGTAATGGAGTCGGAGAGCACAATCTCGCCGTTGAGGTCCCACCACTCCAGCAGGTTGTTCGCGTTTGCTATTGTGTGGTACTGCGAGCGCCAAATGTTCGCCAGCACACCCTTGGTGTTGTAGGCACCGCTTGTCTCACGGTCATAGATATAGACAGAGTTGCGGTTTGTTGTTCCATCGGGAAGCTTGTCATACATCTGCGCAAGTTGCTCCATGAGACCGAAGCTTAGGTTCTTGCCGTATGTATCCTCCTCGGTCATCACGATATAAAGGCCCGCAAGAGCGCTCTTGTAACCGTTCTCTGTTGTGAACAGTTCTTTTGCCGGGAGATCGGTGTTGGGGCTTACATCCAACCAGTCATCGCACGAAGCAAGAGAACTGATGCCCACAAGCCCGGCAATAAGTATATAAATGGTCTTTTTCATATTTCTTTTCGTTTATCGGAACATTATTGACAATGACAATGTATAAGAACGGGCAAACGGGTAATCAAGGCCTCGCTCCATTCTGATTGGCGAGATACGCGCGATGTCGTTTGTGGTGAAGTTCAAGGCAAGCACATCCACATTGGCCTGACGCAGGAACTTGAAGTTCTCACCGCTGAATCTGTAACCGAAATTGAGTGACGCGAACCTTATTTCGTTGTCGTCCATGATGAAACGCGTACTTGCAGGAGTATTGGCACCAGTGGGGCTGAAACCTACATAAGGCTTAACGTCACCAGGCTTTTCCCAACGTCCCTGACCGGCACGCTTGTCGAGGTTATATGCCACATTCTGGTTCTCAATCTTGTCTACGAGTGTCTGGTTGTACACCACTCCACCATACTTGTAAGTAAAGCCGAGTGAGCATGAGAAATCCTTCCAGTTGATGTTTGTTGAGAGAGTACCGCTTATCTTGGGGTTGGTATCACCCACAGGCACCTTGTCGTTGGCATTCCACACGAATGTCTTCGTTCCGTCGCGTTTCAGGTACACCTCCTTACCGGTCACCGGATCAACGCCCAACGAGCGCACCACATAAAGCGTTGTAGTCGACTCACCCTCGCGATACTGCGGCAGAGGTGCATTGGGCGACTTCATCTGCTCCTCGTTGACCTTCTTTAGATAGTCGGATAGCTTGCGTATCTTGTTACGGTTGCAGTTGGCATTGGCATTGATGGTCCAGAAGAACTGACGGCGCAGATCCTGTACGGCAATGACGTTCAATGACGCATCAAAGCCCTTGTTCTGCAACTCACCCGCGTTCATCACCATTGTAGCGAATCCCGTTGACGGTGCAAGGTCATAGTTTGTAAGCAGCTCCTTTGTTATGTTGTCATAATAGTTGAACGACACGTTCACACGGTTCTTCCAGAAGCCGAAATCGACAGAGAGACTGGTGTTGTGAGTCTTAGCCCAGCCGAGTTCGGTATTGTTCAGACCGCTGAGCAGCGCTCCCAATACCGGGAACGAGCCGTAAGGACGCATGGTATTCGAGAAGGTATAGTACTCGATGGCGTCGGCCGGGCTGAAGTTCTGCTCACCTGTCACACCGTAGCTTGCACGGAAGACAAGGTTCGACAGATAACCCTTGAGCCAACGCTCGTTGTGGGCATTCCAACGTCCGCCGACAGACCAGAACGGCACAAGGTCATGCTTTGCATAGCGTGACGAAGCCTCGCCGCTGATGTTGAAGTCAACGGAGTAACGGTTGTCGTAGCTGTACGAGAACTGGCCGATAAGGCCCACTGAACGTGATATGTTCTCGTTACCGATGTTGCTCATATTGGTCTCCATCTTGTTACCGAAGATGAAGTCATCCATGTGTGTATCGGGGTAACCGGTAGCCGACAGGTTCACATACTCGTTCCTGTCCTCGCTTATTGTCCAGTTACCGAAGATGCTGAAGAGGTGCTTCTTGATTACAAGGTTATAGTTGATACCCAGGTTGCTCGACCATGATGCCATGCTACCTGTGCTCTTGAAATAGCTACCCTTGCGTGTGAGGTCGTCCTCGAGCTCAAAGCTCGTATGGTCGGCCGGGAGGAACCTGTCTGTTCCTGCCATACCTCTTGAATAAGAGAACTGCTCTGTAATACGCAGATTCTTCAGCAGCATATACTCAAGGCCTATACTTGTTGTCACATTGAGGCTGTTGGTAAGATCCTTGATACCTACTGTTGCATCGTAGAGCGGGTTAGTGATGACTGTACTCTGGCCGCTGACAGTGTTGTTGTCGAGCACCTTCTGCGGCTTACCGTTGGCATCGGTAGGTATATAATAAGGATTAAGCCTTGTATATTGCGAGAATGAACCGTAAGGCGAGTTCTTGCTGTCCGACTCGGAGACGCTCACATTGGCACGCATGGTGAACTTGTCCTTCATATATGTCATATTGAAGTTCACGCCCTTTGTCTGGTTCTCCGATTCCTTCATGACACCCGGCTGCATTGCAGCGTTGACATCAAGGCTGTATCGGAACGCCTCGGTACCGCCGGCAACACTCACCGAGTGACGGTGCTGTATGGCCGTACGCAAAGGCTTCGACAGCCAGTAGGTATTCACACCGCCCAGCACATTGCGCCTGTACTTATTATAAAGGTTCATGTGCGCGGCATTGTTGGGGTTGTAAAGGCCCGCTCTCCACTCGGTTTCGAGCTTTGTCGACGCATCCATCATATTATAGTCGGTGAGGTCGGGAGCCTGCACTGTCATTGTTCCGTTGTACGAAACAGAGAGGGCACCGTCGGGAGCCACCTTTGTCTCCACTACTACAACACCGTTGGCAGCACGTGAACCGTACACCGATGTTGCCGCCGCATCCTTGAGGATCGTGATGCTCTCCACACGCTCGGGGTCGAGGTCAAGGATTCTGCTCAATGGCACGGTGAAACCGTCAAGCACAAAGAGCGGAGTGTTAGGACGGCTCGATACATTGTCGAGCATAAGGTCCATGCTGTTCATTGACTTTGAACCGAGCGACTGGTCTCCACGGATCTGGAAGTCTGGCTCGGCATTGGGGTCAGAACCGCTCCTGTTGTTCTCGATAATCTTGAAGCTGGGGTCAAAGAACTGCAAGCCCTTGAGGATGTTCGTCGGGCTCATCTTGCGCAGGTCGTCACCCTTTACCTCAACATAGTTACCGGTAAAGCTGTTCTTGCTTCGGCGGCTGATACCGGTCACCACAACATCATCGAGTTCGATGCTCGGCTTCAGTTCAATGACAATATTAGGTTCATTCCTCTGTATCTGCTTTGACTGAGCTGTGTAGCCCACATAAGAGACATTGATTGACTCGTTCTTGTGGAGGCGCAGGCTGAACTTTCCGTCAATGTCAGTCATACCGCCACGGGCACCGTCACTCTTGCCGGTTCCGTCCGTAATGAGCACCGTGGCACCTATAAGCGGCTCCTTGGTGTCATTGTCCAGTACCACACCCGACACTGTGAGCAGCTGCTTGTCCTTCTCCTGCTGTTTGTCGGGTTCAACTATAATCAGATTCTCCCCCTCGTAACGTATAACCACATCCTGGTCACCGATGAGGTCGCCCAGCACCTTGTCCAGCGGTTTGTCCTTAACGACAAGACTTGTAGGCTTGTTTATGTTCCACAGCGAGACCTCCTGCAATGAAATCTTGGCATTGGCGGCCTCGGCAACCATCTCAAGGACCTTACCCAGAGGCTGGTTGCTGACCCTCAGGGTTACAGGCTTTTCTTTCCATGAAGCGGCCGACTGCGCATGCACGGCAGCATTGCTGCACACAAGCACAATGGCAACCACAAGCAATTTGAAGAAAAACCTGAAATCAGAAATAGTTTTTCTCATATTATTGTCAGTTAGTTTTTGGACTGAATTAATGTTAGTTTGCAATATTGTCATTGCCTTTCATAGCACTGTAGAATCTCCTTTTCCGCTGTTGTTTTAGAGATCCTTTGACAATGCTGGCGGTTTTTTAGAGATCCCCGTCGCTTCGCTCTGTCGGAACCGTAGGTCGCCGCCCGCAGGGGCTAAAGGCAATGACAATGTCCGCGGTTTTGAGATTATTATTGCAGAAGCATTTCAAGGATTCCCTTATAGAAAGTATTGCTGTTATACTTTTCAATATAATCCTTATAAAGAACATCGGCTCTCTCAATCTCCTGACCGTTCATTATGAAGTTACGCAACAGGGTGTAAAGCACAAAGTCACGCTGCTCGCCTGTGTAGAACGCAGCGAACTCCTTATACATATCCTCCATCACCTTGGGCATTTCATACTCCTTGCCACTCTCCTTTGCTGACTTCTCATTCATGAAGAAAGAGTAACGCATAAGCAGGCTCGCATACTCGGGGCAGCTCATTGACTCCGCATCGGTTCTTGTAACATAGCCGTCCATAATGTTCCAGTAGTCACCAATCTCCTGCTCGGCAACAGCAAGGCCACGTGTGCTTGCATACATCACAGGATACTCCATATATGACATATATACATCGTAGTCGACCATTGCGGTGGCATAGTTTTTCATTTCGGGGCTTGCAGCGCTCTTCTCTATAAGAGCTGTAACCTTCTCGAGCAAGGCACGTGAGTCGTCGATACGTTTTTTGGGCTTTACATCAAGAGCGATACATCCAAGCAACTGGCTCTTGTAACGCATAGTGCGCTTTACATTTTCGATGCTCCTCATAAGGCGGTTGTTCTTTACCGCGCGCTCCGAACCGCTGTACTCCACCTTTGCATTCTTGCCGTCGTAGTTGACATCGACGTGCAGGCTATCGCCAGGCTGCAGATAGACATTCACACGGCCGTTGATTGTGATACACACAAGACCATCGCACTCAAAGCTGTATAGATGCTCCTCGCCTGGGTTTGTGTGGAACTCTGCCGCAATGAGCGGCGTCTGGATGCAGTCAAAGTAGACCATATCCTTTTGATAGCCATAGACTTGAGCACTCAAAGTAGTCCTCTGCTGTGCTGTTGCTGAGCCGATAACGGCAAAAAATGCCACAAGTGCGAACAATAGATTTCTTTTCATAGTTGTACTTTTATATAACGTTTTTTATCAAAATTCCCATAAAAAAGGCAAAATTATCAATTTTGCATATAAATACAAATTTAATGCAACGAAATCATTCACAATAATTGTTAAAAGAACGTTTAACGAGGAACGAGGAACGATTAACGAGGAAGGCTTAACGAGAAAAGAGGAGTCTAATGGGTTAACGGTTAAAGGAAACCCCTCAGTCGCCATGCGACAGCTCCCCTAAGACCAGGGGAGCAATGAATTAAACGATGAACGGTCAATGTTAAATTTCAACGTAGAACTATAAAGACTCCCCGCCAACCGTTAATCGCTAATTGTCGTTAATCGTTCCTCGTTAATCGTTTTTTCAAGTTCTGTATAAAAAAAAACGTTTTTTTCTTGTTTAAAACTCAAAAATAAGTACATTTGTGTGCTCGGACTATATTGCCTTACAAGGCATTAGAGCCGCGAAATAGCAAAAAGAAAGGCAATAAAAATGTTGCCTTACAATATGACGCGATTTTTTATTTTTAATTAACTTATTTATTAACCAAAACCAACATTTATGAAAAAGTTTACACTTTTCTTAATGTCGATGTTCCTTTTCTTGGGAACAGCGATGGCGCAGAGCTACAGTCTCACCGAGACAAGATTGAGCTCTGACGAGTTGAATGCAAAGACTGCATCGACTCTCGTTGCCATTAAGAACCTGTCGGCTACCAACAATTACTACTTTGTTGGCAACACAGGTGCCGCACCTTACAGCGCAGCTGATTTCAGCGATGCAGCTGTATTCGTATGGCAGCCTGTTGAGGAAGGAGTTGCAGGCTCTTACTACCTGATGAAGCCCGATGGCACTTACATGCAGGCTACATCACCAAAGGATTTCGGTACAGTTGAAGGTGCCGCAGTATTCACATCATCTAACCCTACGACTGCCAATGGTCAGTTCAACGGTGACTCAGATTCTCAGGCGTTCATTGATGACGAGGCACTGCTTGTTCGTTTCATGAACACTGCAGCAGGCAACTGGATCAACGTCCAGAACGGTGATAATGGTACTCCTGTCTACAACAACGGCCCTGGCGGATGGACAATCCACTACGTATACGCTGTTGAGGCTGCTACTGTTGAGCCAGAACCAGAGCCAGAGCCAGTGGTTCCAGCAGAGGGTGAGCTTGTATTGGCTTTGACAAGCGACCTGATTGGCGAGGCTCCTTATCAGCTCTCTGACGAGGATGCAGCTAAGGTATTTGCATTGTCAGATTTGACTGTTGCTGTAAAGGTGAACACTCCTGCTGCCATGAGCGGCCGTTGTGCACTTTTCTGTACATCTGACCCGACACAGGCTGCAAACGTAGATGCCAAGGGTATAAACTCTGCTTATGTTGCTTACGGTACATCAAATGCAAACACCGGCTACCTGGCTTCTTGCAAGACGGGCGACCGCTTCACAGCAGGTGATATTCCTGTAGCTACAGAGGGTGTTGTATTGGTTTACGTAATCAACCCGACCAACAATCTCTTCCAGCTTTACATCAACGGCACATTCATAAAGGAATGGAACAACGCTCACGCTGACGGTTTCATGGCTGCCTATGAGATTGCGACTCCACAGATGGTAAAGGCAGACTATGCTGATGCGAACATCTACATCGGTGGCGGTATGACAGCCGAGGGCGCATTCGAGGCATTTACAGGCGCTGTTACAGGCGTTGAGGTTTACAACGGTGCACTCACAGCCGAGGAGATTGCAAACGTATTCGCAGTTACCGAGCCGGAGCCATCTGTTGAGACATTTGCTGTTACAGCAGACCTCTTCCCAACTGTTGAGGGTGACGTTACAGAGATCAAGGGTATCCGCGTTGAGGCTGGTCAGGGTCCTGCCCTTGCAAACCTCCCTACAGGTTGGACACTTACCAATGAGGCAGGTGATGAGTTCACAATGAATATTGAATGGCTCTACGACTATGAGACAATCCTTATCATGGTTAACCCTGCAATCACAGAGGCCGGTACTTACACTCTTACAATCCCTGCAGGTAGCTTGAAGACCGACGACGGCAAGGAGTGCGAGGCTGCCGAGTTCAGCTGGACAATCGCAGGCGCTGTTGTTGAAGAGACATTCCCCAAGCTTTCTAACGACGAAACTCGTTACTACTACAAGATAGCAAGCTACAACCGTGGCGGTTACCTCTCTTCAGTAGGTGATGGCGCAGGCGTTCAGCACGTTGCTGAGTCAATGGCAAGCTACTGGTATTTCACAAAGGCTGACGAGAATGGCGGTGTTTACTTCCACAACTACACATCAGAGCAGACTCTCGGTGCAGACAAGACTATGTCTGACACTCCTGCAATATGGTACGTTCTTGCAAACGGTGTAAACGAGGAGGGTCACGCAATTTCTTCTACTAACCCAATCAGCAGCAGCAGCTGTATCGACGCTAACAACTACAACACAGGCGTAGGTTCATGGAACCCAAGCGCAACTGACTGGCACGGTACCACATGGGTATTCTCAGAGGTTGACGTTGACGCTATGATTGCTGAGCTCCAGGCTGCACGCGACGCATTTGACGCAGCATACGCTGAGGCACAGGCTATCCTTGATGAGGCAGGCCTCCAGACTGTAGAAGAGGCTATCACATTGCAGACCACAGACGAGACCGCAGCTGGTTATATCTACTCAAATGCTCCAGATACAGGCGAGGGAAGTATCCACCACCTTGTTGACGGCATTGTTGGTGATGCTCAGAACTTCTTCCACTCTAACTGGCATGACAACGGTGCATCAAGCGACGGACTTGACCACTATCTGCTTGTAGACTTGGGCGCAGAGGCTTCAATCTCTGACTTCAAGTTCAATTACCACACACGTACAGGTGCCGCAAACGACTACCCGGTAGACATTCTCATTGAGGGTAGCAACGACGGAACTGAATTCTTTGAGGTTGGTAATGTTACCGGTATTACAGCACGTGGCAACGAAAGCTACACATCTCCTGCTATCACATCAGAGACAGCATATCGTTATCTGCGTTTCATGGTAACCAAGACATCTACAGACCGCACTGGTACCGGTGTTGCTCACAACTACTTCCACATGGCTGAGTTCGGCATCTCAAGCATTACCGCAACTATCGCCGAGGAGTATGCTGACCTTGTAGGTGAGATTTCAAACCTTGAAGTTGTTGCAGGTCAGTATGCTGACAACGCCGAGTACGGCAAGGATCAGCTTATCGCCGCTACTGAGGCTATCAAGGCAGCTGTAGCAGGTATCTATGCAACAGACGAGCAGATTTCAGCTCTCGAGGAGTTGATTGCACAGGCTGATGCAATGTTGGAGGAGGTTGGCTATTCAGCTACTTCTACAACACTCACAGCTATTGACATCGCTTCAAATGCCGATGCAATGCTCTACAGCAACGCACCTTGTACAAATACAAGTTGGGGCGACCAGTTCACAACATGGCAGTATCTCTTCGACAACGATCCTTCTACTCTCTTCCACTCTGAATATGACAACGGTACAGGCCTTACTTCTGTTGACGGCCTTGACCACTACCTCCGTGTAGACCTTGGTGAGGGTAACGAGCTCTCTTCATTTGCGTTCACATTCACTACTCGTGATAGAAACTGCACAGTAAACTCTCCGACAACAATCGTTGTTGAGGGTAGCAATGAGGCAGACGGTGAGTACACAGAGATTGCAACAATCACTGACATCCCACAGGAGAACTCTTACAAGTTCGAGTCTGATATTCTTTCAACAGCAGACGGCACAGCTTACCGTTATATCCGTTACCGTGTAACAGCTACAGGTTCTAACCAGACTGACGGTGGTGGCAAGATTTTCTTCTTCATCTCTGAGTTCGGTATGAGCAAGGCTGTTGTTGAGAATACACCTTCTGTTGGTGAGGGTAACGCTAACAAGCTCGACGGTTATGTAGCACTTGCTGCTGCAAACGAGGCTGCAAAGGCTGTTCTTGAGGGTGAGAAGCCATTCGCTAAGGATGTAGAGAAGGCAACTGCTGACCTTGAGGCTGCTCTTAACGTTGCTACTCCATTGGCAGTAGTTGCTGTAACTCCAGACGAGGCTGTTGAGGCTCTTGAGGTTATCACAATAGAGTTCAACAAGGAGGTTATCGTTGACTGGGGTACATCTGATGCAGGTACAGGCACTGGCACAGGTACTGGTACAGGCACTGGCACAGGCACTGGCACTGGCACTGGCACAGGTACAGGTACTGACGCAGGCGTTCAGTTCATCAAGGTTAAGAACGGTAACAACGTTGCTGGTACAATCTGGACAAGCCAGGCTGTAGTTGAGGGCAACATGATTACTCTTAAGCTTGAGAGCGCTATTGTTGCCGCTGGTGAGTACACTATCGCATTCCCAGCAGGCGTTGTAACAACAGCCGATGGCGACGAGTATGCCGGTGAGACATTCACATTCACTGTTGAGGAGCCTATCCCATTCGAGGTTGTAGCAGTAACTCCAGCCGAGGAGGTTGAGGCACTTGAGGTTATAACTCTCGAGTTCAGCAAGGAGTTCACAGCAGACTGGGGTACATCTGACGCAGGTACAGGTACAGGTACAGGTACTGGCACAGGTACTGGCACTGGTACTGGTACAGGTACTGACGCAGGCGTTCAGTACATCAAGGTTAAGAACGGTGACAACGTTGCTGGTACAATCTGGACAAGCCAGGCTACAACTGAGGGTACAGTTCTTAGACTCCCACTTGAATCGGCTATAACAGCTGCCGGTGAGTACACTATCGCATTCCCTGCAGGCGTTGTAACAAGCGTTGATGGCGAGGAGTATGCCGGTGAGACATTCACATTCACAGTTGTTGAGCCTGTTGCTCCGCTTGAGGTTGTAGCAGTAACTCCTTCTGAGGCTGTTGAGTCACTCGAGGTTATCGAGATCGAGTTTACCGAGGAGATTGTTTCTAACTATGGTGAGGATGGCAAGGTTAACCTCCGCAAGGGTGCCGAGACTATCGCTATCACAAACATCGTAGCTGAGGGCAACATCTTGAGACTCACACTCGATGAGGCTGTCACAGCAGAGGGTACATACGGCTTCACAATCGGTAAGGGTAAGGTTGCAAGCAAGGCTACCGGCGTTGAGTACGGTGGTGGAAACTTCAGCGTTGAGGTTGTTGCTGCTTCTGTTCCTGTAATTGACCTTAACAAGACATACCGCGTTAAGCATGTTGAGAGCGGCAAGTATCTCCACGCAAGTGAGTACAACGCTGACAATTCAACCGGTCCTATCGGCTCTGTAATCGTTACTGACGAGGCTGTTGACGCTAAGCAGGTATTCAAGATTGAGGAGACTGGCGACGGTCAGTACTATCTTGCAACTGTTGAGGGTTACTACATTGTTTGCCGCGCATGGAACGTTGACGCTTGCAACAACGAGAAGACAGCTCTTGGTTTCACATACGTGAACACCACTGACTTTATCATCACAAATGCTAACGGCTACTTCAAGGTAGAGAACGTAGGCGGCATTGATTATCCATTCTGCGACGCTAAGGATCCTTCTATTGCAGCTACATGGACACTCGAGGAGGTTGAGCTCCCAGAGGGTATCATCGGCGTAAACAACGACAACGCAGTTAAGGGTATCTATGATGTAACAGGTCGCAAGATCGAGAACATCACAAAGCCTGGCATCTACATTGTAAACGGTAAGAAGATTATGGTTAAGTAATTTTCATACTATAAACCTTTCAAGGAGGGTGGCAAAAGCCACCCTCCTTTTTTATATGCAAAAAATATACACCTTGACAATGCTTTTACGAAAAATATCCCTACATTTGTCATATAGCGTGAACTTGCGCAAGCATTGTCATTATGACGACTGAAAGGATCTGTAAAAACCGCCAGCATTGTCATCCCGACAGAGCGTAGCGACGAGGGATCTCAAAAACCGCGAACAAGAGATTTCTCACACAAGGTTCGAAATGACAAAACAATGATATGAGACTATGACAAACATCCATCAATACTGGGTATATATCATGACCAACAAAAAACGTTCAGTACTTTATGTTGGAGTCACTAATGATTTATATCGAAGATATATTGAACATAGGACAGAGGTCATAGAAGGCTTTACCAAGAGATACAAATGCCATTATCTACTCTACTTTGAAGAGTACAATTATGTTGATGATGCCATTGCCAGAGAGAAAGAAATAAAAGCCTGGCGAAGAGAGAAGAAAGATTTGCTCATAGCAACAACCAACCCATCAAAAAAAGATATGGCAGAGGAACTTGGATGGTTGTAGCGTTTTTCGGAAGAGAGTGTCATTGACTTTAGCCCCTACGGACGTCGACCGTTGGTTAGCTAAAGTTCATCAAAACCTCTTTAGTGTTTTCATTAAGGAATAGTCGAAATGACAAAAACGCGAAAACGCAAGCATTGTCATCCCGAACCGCAGGGAGGGATCTCAAAAACCGCGAACAAGAGATTTTTTCGGGCAAAGCCCTCAACAACACGTCTCCCTTCGGTTCGTGTATGACAAGAACGCGAGAGGAACAAAGCAATGACAAGAACAAGGATTTAGACATTAACAATAATATGCAGAAGAGAATCATTGAGTGCGTGCCCAACTTTTCCGAGGGTCGCAACGCTGAGACAATCAAGCAGATAACAGATGCTATCGAGAGTGTTAAGGGTGTAAAGCTATTGGATGTGGACCCGGGAGAAGCAACCAACCGCACTGTAGTAACCTTTGTTGGAGAACCCGAGGCTGTGATGAATGCGGCAGTGGCATCAATAAAGCGCGCTACAGAGCTAATAGACATGCGCCAGCACAAGGGTGCTCACCCGCGTATGGGTGCCTGTGACGTGTGCCCGCTCATTCCTGTTTCGGGCATCACCATGGAAGAGTGCGCCGAGCTTGCACGAGGCCTTGCCAAGCGAATAGCAGACGAGTTGGGCGTGCCCACATACTGCTACGAGGCGGCTGCTTTCAAGCCCGAGCGCCGCAACCTTGCCGTATGCCGCAAGGGAGAGTATGAAGCTCTGCCCGAGAGGATGACAAGCACCGAAGAGCAGCCCGACTTTGGCGCACGTGCCTTTGACGAAGGCATCGCACGCACAGGAGCGACCGCAGTGGGAGCACGTGACTTCCTTGTTGCAGTAAACTATAACCTGAACACCACATCTACACGCCGTGCGAACGCGATTGCATTCGACGTACGCGAGAAGGGACGCCCCATGCGTGAGGGCAACCCAATAGTGGGCAAGATAATAAAGGACGAGAACGGTGAGCCTGTAATGAAACCCGGCACTCTGAAGGCATGCAAGGCCATAGGCTGGTTCATTGACGAATATGGCATTGCGCAGGTATCGATGAACATGACCGACCTCTCTGTCACCCCGCTGCACGTTGCCTTTGACGAGGTGTGCCGAGCGGCAGATGCCCGCGGGGTGCGTGTTACAGGCACAGAGATTGTGGGCCTTGTGCCGAAGAAGGTTCTTGTTGATGCAGGCCGTTATTTCCTGCGCAAACAGCACCGTTCGACAGGTGTGCCCGAGAGAGAACTGGTGCGCATAGCTATTGAGACAATGGGCCTTTCTACACTCAAGGAGTTCAAGCCCGAGGAGAAGGTCATAGAGTATATGCTTGAGGCCGATGAGCAGAAGGGCGTGAACAAACTCGTTGACATGACCTGTAAGGCTTTTGCCGAGGAGACTGCAAGTGAGTCACCTGCACCGGGCGGAGGCTCAATATCGGCATATATGGGTGCCCTTGCAGCAGCACTGGGAACAATGGTTGCCAACCTCTCATCGCACAAAGCCGGATGGGACGACCGTTGGGAATACTTCTCGGGCTGGGCCGAGAACGGCATGCAGGTGATGAACGAGCTGCTTGCACTTGTCGATGAAGACACTGCTGCCTTCAACAAGATTATGGATGTATTCGCAATGCCAAAGAATACCCCCGAGGAGAAGGCGGCACGTGCCGCAGCAATGCAGGTTGCGACACTATATGCCACAGAGGTTCCCCTGCGCACTATGAAGGCAGCCTATAAGGCTTTTGACGTTGTACGCGCCATGGCCGAGGAGGGCAACCCGAATTCAGTATCAGACGCAGGAGTGGGCGCATTGGCCGCACGCTCGGCAGTGATGGGCGCTTGCCTCAACGTCAAGATTAACGCTGCCGGGCTCAAGGACCGCGAGACTGCCGACAGGCTTGTAAAGGAGGCCGAAGAGATCCAGGCACTTGCACAGCAGGCCGAGAAGGAGATTCTTGCCGTTGTTGAGAGCAAGATAAATGCATAACCGGATTGCCATTCCGACTGTAGGGGCGGTACCGACGTGTCCGCCGAAAAGCGATAAAACAGAGATTTTTTCGGGCAAAGCCCTCAACAACACGTCTCACACAAGGTTATTCGCTAAAGCTCATCGAAAAACCTCTTTTGATTTTTTCATTAAGGTATGGTCGAAATGACAAAAACGCGAAGGAAGCAATGAGATAACAAAAACAAACTGAAAAAAAACATAATATAATGACCGACTTTCAAAAGGATATACTTGCAGGAATACCCGATGTATTGCCTGCAAAGAAAGAGTACGACAAGAGTGCGAACCATGCTCCAAAACGCAAGGACATCCTCACCGATGAGGAGAAGAAACTGGCGCTTGCCAATGCACTGCGCTACTTCCCCGAGAAGCACCATGCCGAGCTTGCGCCGGAGTTCCTGGACGAGCTGAAGCAGTACGGCCGAATATACATGTACCGTCTGCGTCCCGACTATGAGATGTATGCACGCTCAATAGACGAGTACCCTGCACGCTCACGTCAGGCTGCTGCCATAATGCTCATGATTCAGAACAATCTTGACAAGGCTGTGGCACAGCATCCTCACGAGCTCATCACATACGGAGGCAACGGTGCGGTGTTCCAGAACTGGGCACAGTACCGTCTGGCCATGAAGTACCTTGCCGAGATGACCGACGAGCAGACACTTGTGATGTACTCGGGTCACCCGCTGGGACTGTTCCCCTCGCACAAGGATGCTCCGCGCGTAATCGTCACTAACGGTATGGTAATCCCCAACCACTCGTCGCAGGATGACTGGGAACGTTTCAACGCAATGGGTGTATCGCAGTACGGACAGATGACTGCCGGCTCATATATGTACATCGGTCCCCAGGGCATTGTGCACGGCACTACAATCACGGTGATGAATGCAGCACGCAAACGCATGAAGCCCGGACAGAGTGACCTCAAGGGAATGTTGTTCGTGACTGCCGGATTGGGCGGAATGTCGGGCGCACAGCCAAAGGCCGGAAACATTTCGGGCGTTGTGAGCGTAACAGCAGAGATAAATATTGCAGCAGCCGAGAAGCGCTACAAGCAGGGTTGGGTGGACGAACTGCACTCGTCACTCGATGAGCTTATTCCTCGCATCAGGGAGGCTGTCGAGAAGAGAGAGGTTGTATCGTTCGCATACGTGGGCAACGTGGTCGATCTTTGGGAGCGCCTTGCCGACGAGGAGATGAATGTTGACCTGGGAAGCGACCAGACATCACTGCACAACCCATGGGCAGGCGGCTACTACCCTGTGGGCTACAGCTACGAGGAGAGCAACCGTATGATGGCCGAGGAGCCCGAGCGCTTCCGCGAGTGCGTACAGGAGTCACTGCGCCGTCACGTGGCAGCCATCAACAGGCTGACAGCACGCGGAATGTATTTCTTTGACTACGGCAACGCATTCTTGCTTGAGTCGTCACGCGCAGGAGCGGACATCCTTGCCGCCGACGGGAAATTCCGATACCCCTCATACGTGCAGGATATTATGGGACCTATGTTCTTTGACTATGGCTTCGGCCCGTTCCGTTGGGTATGTACATCGGGTAACGAGAAGGATCTTGAAACAACCGACCGCCTCGCAGCCGAGGTACTTGAGCAGATGCTCACCGAGGCTCCACTGGAGATTCGCGGACAGCTCGAAGACAACCTGCACTGGATTCGTGAGGCTAAGCAGAACAAACTTGTGGTAGGTTCGCAGGCGCGCATCCTCTATGCCGACTCCGAAGGCCGCACACGCATTGCCCTTGCATTCAACGAGGCCATTGCAAAGGGTGAGATCTCGGCACCTGTGGTTCTTGGCCGCGACCACCACGATGTTTCGGGCACCGACTCTCCTTACCGCGAGACCTCGAACATATATGATGGCTCACAGTTCTGTGCCGACATGGCAGTGCACAATGTCATAGGCGACTCGTTCCGCGGTGCCACATGGGTGTCAATACACAACGGTGGCGGCGTAGGCTGGGGCGAGGTGATGAACGGCGGCTTCGGCATGGTGATTGACGGCAGCGACGACTCGGCACGCCACATCGAGGAGATGCTCCTGTGGGATGTGAACAATGGTATCGCACGCCGCAGCTGGGCACGTAACGAGGGTGCTATGTTCGCAATAAAGCGCCAGATGGAGCGCACCCCATTGCTAAAGGTCACTCTGCCTAACCTTGCCGACAAGGAGCTTATTGAAAGGGTATTCAACGAGAACAGATAAAGGATTTATTACCCCCCGCATTAGGAGGACGAGCATAGCGGAGGGGGTGCCATAAAATACCCCTCCGGTCTTTGACCACCTCCCCTAAAACAGGGGAGGAATACAAGACACAGACTTGTCATGCTGGAGCGAAGCGAAGCATCTAAAAACAACTGCGAATAAGAGATTCTTCACATTCGTTCAGAATGACAAGTACGCGAAAACACCTGCTTTGTCATTCCGAATAAACATGAGGAATCTCAAAAACAACCGCGAAAATGTCATCCCGAGCGAGCAAAGCGACGAGGGATCTCAACAACTGCAAAAGAACGACTAACCAACAATAACAGATATTATGACTCATTATATCAGTGCAGAGCACCTTACCATTGACCGGGTGGAAGAAATCCTGGTCAAGGGTTACAACATCGCCCTCAGCGACGATGCAGTAACGCGCATAAACCATTGTCGCGAGTATCTTGACAAGAAGATGGAGAACGCAGGGCGTCCCATCTATGGTGTCACAACAGGCTTCGGCTCACTGTGCAACATATCGGTGGACAAGGACAACCTGTCGCAGTTGCAGAAGAACCTTATGATGTCACACGCCTGCGGAACAGGCCAGCGCGTGCCAAAGGAGATTGCACGCCTTATGCTCCTTTTGAAGGTGCAGTCACTCTCTTATGGCCATTCAGGAGTGCAGCTCATCACCGTGCAACGCCTTGTCGACATGTTCAACAGCAACATCATCCCTGTAGTATATGAGCAGGGCTCATTGGGTGCATCGGGTGACCTCTCACCCTTGGCACACATGTGCCTGCCGCTCCTTGGCCTTGGCGAGGTTGAGGTTGACGGCAACATCATCAGCGGCGAGGAGCTGATGCAGAGAATGGGCTGGGAGCCTATCACACTGTGCTCAAAGGAGGGCCTTGCACTGCTCAACGGCACACAGTTCATGCAGGCATACGGTGTGTACTCACTTATCAATGCTAAGCGTCTGAGCCGATGGGCCGACCACATAGGCGCAATGTCGTTGGATGCCTTTGACGGACGCATTGAACCGTTCGAGCATAACGTGCATGCCATACGCCCACACGCAGGACAGATTGAGACAGCAAAGAACATACGTACCATCCTCGACGGCAGCGAGATTATCAAGCAGCCGAAGAAGCATGTGCAGGACCCCTACTCTTTCCGCTGCATTCCACAGGTACACGGAGCTTCGAAGGACACAATTGCATACGTTTGGAGCGTGCTTGAGACAGAGATAAACTCGGCTACCGACAATCCGACCGTATTCCCCGACACAGACGAGGTAATATCTGCCGGCAACTTCCACGGACAGCCCATTGCCCTTGCAATGGATTTCCTTGCCATAGCCGTTGCCGAGCTCGCCAATATCTCGGAACGCCGCATCTATAAGATTATATCAGGTGCACGCAATCTGCCGCACTTCCTCGTAGCCAACCCCGGCCTCAACAGCGGCTTCATGATTCCGCAGTACACAGCAGCCTCTATCGTGAGCCAGTCAAAGGGACTCTGCTGGCCGGCATCGTGCGACTCCATTCCATCGTCACAGGGACAGGAGGACCACGTGAGTATGGGTTCAAATGCGGCAACAAAGCTGTGGAAAGTTGTACAGAACAGCGAACGTGTGCTTGCCATTGAGCTGATGAATGCGGCACAGGCACTGGAGTTCCGCCGTCCGATGCGCTCTTCGGATACAGTAGAGGCAATCTTCGATGCATACCGCAAGGTGGTTCCATTTGTTGACAACGACACAGTGATGTTCCCGCATATTGCATCATCGGTTAAGTTCCTGAATGAATATGAACTTGCTAATTAAGAACATAGGCACCATTGCAGGCATTGACGAGAGCGGACGTACACGCGTCGGCGGCAAGGCCATGGACGAGATTGCCATGCTTGAAAATGCATGGCTGCTCACCGACGGGACACGTATAAAGGATTACGGCACAATGGACAATATGCCCGATGCCGATGGCTATGAAGTCATTGACGCCCGGGGCGGTTGGCTGTTCCCGTCGTTCTGTGACTCGCACACGCATATTGTTTATGCCGGCAGCCGCGAGCAGGAGTTCCTTGACAAAATCAACGGTCTCTCATACGAGGAGATTGCCAAGCGCGGTGGCGGCATCCTGAACTCTGCCGACCGCCTGCACGACACTCCCGAGGAGGAGCTCTACCGCCAGGCTATGGAGCGCATTGACGAGATTGTGGCAATGGGCACCGGTCTTGTTGAGATAAAATCGGGCTACGGACTCACACTTGAGGACGAACTGAAAATCCTGCGTGTGATACGTCGCATAAGGGAAACTGCACCGCTTGAGGTACGTGCCACATTCCTGGGGGCACATGCCGTGGGGCGCGCATACAGAGGACGTCAGAGCGAATATGTGGAGCACGTGTGCAATGACATGATTCCTGCCGTTGCAAAAGAGGGGCTTGCCGATTACGTTGATGTATTCTGCGACCGCGGATTCTTCACCCCGGAGGAGACTGCAAGAATAATCGAAACAGGCGCACGCTACGGCCTCCGCGCGAAGATTCATGCCAATGAGCTCGCCGTCTCAGGCGGTGTGGAGGTTGGTGTGGAGCACGGTGCACTCTCCGTTGACCACCTTGAGTCGATGGGCGATGAGCAGATTGAGGCACTGCGCGGCAGCGGGACAATACCGACGATGCTCCCCGGCTGCGCATTCTTCCTTGGTATAACCTACCCGCCTGCACGCAAGATGATTGATGCAGGGTTGGCTGTTGCGCTGGCATCGGACTACAACCCGGGCACTGCTCCGTCGGGCAACATGAGGTTCGTGACCTCGCTCGCAAGCATAAAGATGAAGATGACCCCTGCCGAGGCACTCAATGCAGCAACTCTCAACAGTGCATGCGCCATGGGCGAAAGCAAGGATTTCGGTTCAATAACCCGCGGTAAAATGGCGAATTTCTACATTACAAAGCCATTGCCGTCGCTCGCCTTCATGCCATACGCACACCAGACTCCAATCATTGAACGAGTGGTGCTGAAAGGCAAGATTATCAAGTAAAGCAAAGCATAGGGAGAATATTTACAGACAATTATCGGTACCCGGCCGGTGATTGTCTGTTTTTTATGGTTACATTTCGCTTAAAAGTATTATATTCGCAGAAATATTGAAATCAAAAACATACAATATGATAAAAAAATTGCTTTTCTGTGCGCTTGCGTGCATCACATTCGCAACTGCCACTGCCGATGAGGGTATGTGGCTGCCCAACAACATAAAGAGCCGCATCAAGGAGATGCGTAAGATGGGCTTCAAGCTGAAAGCCGATGACATCTACTCCGACGACAAGGCATCACTCAAGGATGCCGTGGTGCAGTTCGGTGGCGGATGTACAGGTGAATTCATATCACCCGACGGCCTATTGCTCACAAACCACCATTGCGGTTACAGCTCGATACAGAAACTCTCATCGGTCGAGCATGACTACCTGACCGACGGTTTCTGGGCAATGTCACGCAGCGAGGAACTGCCTGTTCCCGGGCTCACGGTGACACTGCTTGTGAAGATGGAGGATGTTACCGCACGCATTGCGGCCGGCGAGAACGAGACAACAATAATCGATGAAGCAAAGAAGATGCACAATGCCGACAAGGCTAAAATCGAGCCAATCTACTACGGTAACCAGAAAGTGCTTTATGTATACCGCACATTCCGCGACGTGCGCCTGGTGGGTGCACCGCCATCATCAATTGGCAAGTTCGGCGGTGATACCGACAACTGGGTATGGCCACGCCACACAGGAGATTTCTCTATTTTCCGCGTATATGCCAACGCGAACAATGAGCCTGCCGAATATTCTGAAAACAACGTACCTTACCACCCTGCACGCCACTTCAAGGTATCGACAAAGGGTGTCGAGGAGGGTGACTTCACAATGATTTACGGTTTTCCGGGAAACACACAGGAATATGTGACATCTGATGCCGTGGAGTACGTTGCAGAGGTATCTAACCCCATGAAGATAGCCTTGCGCACCATTCGCCTTGACATCATCAGCGAGGCGCAGTCAAAGGATGTAGCTACACGCATCGCATATGCGGCAAAACACGCCAACATTGCCAACGCATGGAAGAAGTGGCAGGGCGAGAGCCTTGGCCTGGACAAACTGGGCACTGTAGAGAAGAAGAAAGAGTATGAGAAGGCATTCGCGGCATGGGCTGCCGACAAGCCACAATATGCGAACCTGCTCGACTCGATGCACGCCGCATACAAGGAGGTTATCCCGCACTACTTTGCACGCGAGCTCTTCAATGAGTCAATCCTTGGCATGGAGTTCTTCAACTTTGCATACTGGTTCCACATCTACGATGCCAGCGGTCAGAAACTTACCGCGGACAAACAGGCCGAAGCACGCAAGACCTACCTTAACGACTACAGGAAGGAGATTGACCATGCCATTTCGCGCCGTATGCTCAGCGAATATATTGCACGTATGCCAAAGGAGAATGTCCCTGCTCCACTTGCTGCTGCAATAGAGGAACACGGCACCCCCGAGGCTTTTGTTGACCACATGTTCGCCAACACACTTATTCTCACCGAGTATCCTTTGACACGCGAGAAGTACATTGCCGATCCCATGGTGCAGTTCGCAGGCTGGTTTGCCGATGCACTTGCACACAACCGCGAATATGCTTACCGCAACCTGAGCAATGTGCCCGCAATAGAGAAGTGGTACCGCACATATATGCAGGCACTGCGTGAGTGGGACAAGGAACGCGCCTTCTATCCCGATGCAAACTTCACCCTGCGTGTGGCATACGGCACCGTGACCGGTTATGAGAATGCCGACGGCGAGTACCACACTCACCTCACCACACTCGACGGTATCATCGCAAAGGACAACCCCGAGATCTACGACTATGACATACCGCAATCCCTGCGCGACATTTACAAGAACAAGGACTATGGCCGCTGGGCTATCGGCAAGAACGGCAGGCAGAGCGTGCCTGTATGCTTCCTTGCATCGAACCACACCACAGGCGGTAATTCAGGTTCACCTGTACTCAACGGAAAGGGTGAACTTGTAGGTATCAACTTTGACCGCACATGGCGCTCTACAATGAGCGACATAGAGTTTGACCCCGCCATCTGCCGCAACATATCGGTTGACATACGCTACGTCCTGTTCGTCGTTGACCGCATAGGCGGTGCCGGATATCTTCTTGAGGAGATGGGCATAAAATAACAGACAAAGACGGAGAAAGATAGAGAATGGACTATATAAGCACACTGTTCATTGAGCACTCGGCACTGCAAGCGATTGTGGTGCTGTCGCTCATTTCGGCATTGGGACTTATCCTGGGGCGTATACACGTGCGCGGTATATCGCTCGGCATCACCTTTGTGTTTTTCATCGGCATTCTTGCCGGACACTTCGGGCTGAGCATAGACAGTCAGATGCTATACTATGCCGAAACATTCGGACTGGTGCTCTTTGTATATGCCCTTGGACTGCAGGTCGGTCCCGGTTTTTTCAGTTCCATGCGTACCGAGGGGGCAAAGCTCATTACCCCGGCATTGATGGTGCTGTTCACCGGTACAGCAGCCGCCATAGTGTTGGGGATATTGTGCGGTGTACCGATGTCAGACATGTCGGGTATACTATGTGGGGCAACCACCAACACTCCGGCACTTGCTGCTGCACAGCAGACATTGGAGCAGATGGGCATTGAGAGTAGCGGAGCTGCACTGGGCTGCGCGCTGACCTACCCGTTGGGTGTTGTGGGCGTGATAATGGCGATAATAGTGTTGCGCAGGTTTTTTGTGCGCAAGAGTGATATGCCGCTACCCGACAGCAAGCACCAGAAGAATGTTTTCATTGCAAGCTACCGCGTCACAAACCCGGGAATATTCGGCAAGACCATTGCTGAGGTCGCAAGCATAAGCAAGCACCACTTCGTCATTTCACGTATGTGGCACAACGGGCACGTGCTGATACCGATGTCCGACAGGCAACTGCTTGAGAATGACATTCTATTAGTGATAACAAAACCCAATGAAGCCGAGGCTCTGGGGCTTGTCTTCGGCGAGAAGGAGAAGAAGGACTGGAACAGCAGCGAGATTGACTGGAACAAAATTGACAGTGAACTCATCTCGCAGCGTATACTCGTTACACGCCCCGAGATAAACGGCAAGAAGCTTGCATCATTGAGGTTGAGGAACAATTACGGAATAAACATCAGCCGCGTTTACCGCTCGGGAGTGCAGTTGCTTGCCACGCCCGACCTTATACTGCAGCTTGGCGACCGCATCACCGTGGTGGGAGAGGCTGCCGACATAAAACGCGTTGAAGGCATCCTCGGCAACGCCGTCAAGAGCCTCAACGAGCCTAACCTTGTATCGGTGTTCATAGGTATGATTCTGGGACTTATGGTAGGATGTATCCCACTTTCGATTCCTGGAATTTCACTCCCCGTGAAGCTGGGACTTGCAGGAGGACCGATAATCGTGGGAATACTCATAGGCACATTCGGTCCGCGCCTGCACATGGTAACATACACTACACAGAGCGCAAACATGATGCTCAGGGCACTGGGACTGAACCTTTACCTTGCCTGCCTTGGCCTTGACGCAGGAGAGCATTTCTTTGAGACAGTGATGCGCCCCGAAGGAATACTTTGGTTGGCACTCGGACTGCTGATAACATTCGTTCCGGTGGTCATTACAGGAATATTCGCGATGCGCAGGCTCAGACTTGACTTCGGTTCGGTATCAGGTATGTTGTGCGGCTCCATGGCAAACCCAATGGCATTGAGCTATGCCAACGAGACTATCGACGGTGACAACCCGTCAGTGGCTTACGCTACCGTATACCCGGTATGTATGTTCCTGCGGGTGGTGATAATACAGCTTGTTGTAATGTTCTTTGTGTAATCAGAATGGCGACAATAAAGAGAACGGCAATTGCCGGTGGTTATTTCATAGAACTCGGCAACAAGGATATTGAGATATACAGCATTGCGAGCGACGGCAGTGGGGCACTAAAGCGCGTGGATGACATACAGGGCACCGTGCGCAGGCTCACAGAGGAGGCCGGGCTGGAACGCGACTACAACCAGAGCTTCCGTCAGCATGTGGCAAGACTTATACAGCATATAAACACGCAAGAAGACAAAACCAAATGATATGAAAAGGACAAGCACTTTAATCGTTTTATTGATGTGTGCGCTTGGCATCAAGGCACAGAGTGATTATATCCACGGCCTTTCGGTGTGGTTCGACCAGCCCACAACCCTCAAGGGACGTAGTGTGTGGTACGGCGGACGTCCCGACCTTTGGGTGGGACGTGACAAGCCCGAATGGGCAGGCGAAGGAGCGGTGAACCCCGACCAGGAGTGGGAATCGCAGTCACTGCCCATTGGTAACGGCAGCATAGGTGCCAACATCATGGGCTCACTCGAAGCCGAGCGCATCACCCTCAACGAGAAGACCCTGTGGCGCGGTGGCCCAAATACAGAGAAAGGCGCCGAATACTACTGGAACGTGAACAAGGAGTCGGCGCATCTGCTCGATGACATACGTCAGGCATTCCTTGACGGCGATGACGAGAAGGCGGCAAAGCTCACACGCGAGAACTTCAACAGTACAGCATCGTATGAGTATTACGGCGAGAAACCTTTCCGTTTCGGCAACTTCACAACAATGGGCGAGATTTACATTGAGACAGGGCACAGCATGGTGGGTCTTGGCGATTACAAGCGCATACTTTCGCTCGATTCAGCACTTGCAGTGGTACAATACACAAAGGACGGAGTCGAATATGAACGTAAATCATTTGTCTCATACCCCGCCAACGTGCTGGTGATGAAGTTCAACGCAAGCAAACCCGGAATGCAGGACCTGACATTAAGTTATGCCCCCAACCCTGTATCGGAGGGCAAATTGGAGAGTGACGGAAACAACGGCATCGTGTGGAAGGCAAAACTCGACAACAACAGTATGCAGTACACCCTGCGAGTGAAGGCTGTCAACAAAGGTGGCAAGATGGAGGTAAAGGAAGGCAAAATTCGTATCAGCGGTGCCGATGAGGTATGTTTCTACGTTACCGCCGATACTGATTATAAAATCAATTTTGACCCCGATTTCAGCGACCCGAAGACATACGTCGGCGTAAACCCGGACGAGACAACAGCCCTGTGGATGAAGAACGCTGTCGCAAAGGGATACGACGAATTGTTCAAGGAGCACTATGCCGATTACTCGGCACTCTTCAACCGCGTGCAGCTGGACATCAACCCCAACGCACCCACCACACTGGAATATCCTGGTGTAGCAAGCCTGCCAACCCCAAAACGTCTAAAGAGCTACCGCACCGGCAAGCCTGATTACGGGCTTGAGCGTCTCTACTTCCAGTTCGGACGTTACCTGCTCATAGCAAGCTCACGTCCGGGCAACCTGCCTGCGAACCTTCAGGGAATGTGGCACAATAATGTGGACGGCCCTTGGCGCGTGGACTACCACAATAACATAAACCTGCAGATGAACTACTGGCCTGCATGCGCGACCAACCTTGACGAGTGCGTACTGCCGTTGGTTGACTTCATACGCACACTCATCAAGCCGGGTGCAGTAACAGCCAAGTCATACTTCGGTGCAAGAGGCTGGACAGCAAGCATCTCGGGCAACATCTTCGGTTTCACAGCACCGCTCATAAGCCAGGACATGTCATGGAACTTCAACCCAATGGCAGGACCTTGGCTCGCAACACATGTGTGGGACTACTACGATTACACACGCGACAAGAAGTTCCTCAAAGAGACAGGATACGAAATCATAAAGAGCAGCGCAATATTCGCTGTCGACTATCTTTGGAAGAAACCCGACGGCACATACACGGCAGCACCTTCAACATCGCCCGAGCACGGTCCCATTGACCAGGGCGCGACATTCGTTCATGGCGTAGTGCGCGAGATTCTGCTTGATGCAATTGCAGCCAGCGAGGAGCTTGGTGTTGACACAAAGCTGCGCAAAGAGTGGAAGAACGTGCTTGCCAAACTTGCACCATATGAGATTGGACGTTACGGTCAGCTCATGGAGTGGAGCAAGGACATCGATGACCCCAACGACCAGCACCGCCACGTGAACCACCTGTTCGGTCTGCACCCGGGACGCACGATATCTCCTGTAACCACGCCCGAGCTTGCCAAGGCATCTAAAGTCGTGCTTACCCACCGCGGTGACGGCGCTACAGGCTGGAGCATGGGCTGGAAGCTCAACCAGTGGGCACGACTGCATGACGGCAACCATGCATACACCCTTTTCGGCAACCTGCTGAAGAACGGCACTCTTGACAACCTTTGGGACACTCACGCACCGTTCCAGATTGACGGCAATTTCGGCGGAACAGCCGGTATTACAGAGATGCTTATGCAGAGCCACATGGGCTTCATACACCTGCTGCCTGCACTCCCCGACGCATGGGAAGAGGGTACAGTGAAGGGCATCTGTGCAAAAGGCGGATTTGACGTTGACATCACTTGGAAAGAGGGCAAGCTCGCCGAGGTTGTGGTGAAGTCAAAGAGCGGTGAGCGCTGTAACCTGCGTTATGGCAACGAGACACTCTCTTTCGGCACAAAGAAAGGCAAGAGCTACAAGGTTGTATTAAAGGACGGCAAACTAAAAAGAGCATAAGAGAGAATGACCACGGGGCAAAAGAAAAAAGGCACAGGCAAGAGCAGACTCTACGGATTCCTGTTTGTTGTTGCCATTGCGATAGCCGTAAGCTGCCTGACAAAGAAAGAAGGCGAGCAGACGCAACTGCAACAGCCGCAACAATCTGCAGCAGCAGGGCATAATGTGGAGTTTTCCATTGACCTTGCCATTCCGCAGTTCACCAAAGCCACCGAGAGCCAGATTGTTGAACACAGAGGCTACACCGTATCGTACAACAAGAAACGCAAAAATCCCAACTGGGTGGCATACGAATTGACAGCAGAGGAGGCTGAAGGAACAGAACCCCGTAATGGCGAATTCATTCCTGACCCTCTTGTGAAGGGTGCACAAGGTGACACCAGAGACTATATCAACAGCGGCTGGACCCGAGGGCACCATGCTCCTGCAGGAGACATGAAGTGGAGCGAGGAGAGCATGACCGAGAGTTTCTACCTCTCGAACATATCGCCACAGAACGGCAACCTGAACAATGGTGTATGGAAATACATTGAGAATATCGCGAGGGACAATGCCTTAAAGTACGGCAAGATTCTCATTGTCACCGGTCCTGTGTTCACCACAGAAAAGGGACTTGGTAGCATCGGCAGGAACAGGATACTTATTCCCGACGGATTCTACAAGGTGCTTCTCATAGATGACGACGGCTACAAAGGCATAGGCTTCTACTGTGACAATGTTGCAGGCAAGAATAAATTGAGCAGCTACGCCATGAGCATTGACAGCATTGAGAAGATGACCGGTATTGACTTTTTCCACAAGCTGCCTGACGAAGTCGAGGACGTAGTGGAGAGCGAATATAATTGGAACGTTTGGAGATAAACTTAAAGAGGGTGACCCATTTTACTTTTGGACCACCCTCTTTAAGTGATTTTTCTTTACAACAGAAGCCTGTTTATAGCCTCCTCAAGCTGCGGTTGACCTACTGCACCTTGGGCGATCTTAAACTCTCCGTTCATAGGGATAAAAACCAATGTGGGGATGGAACGCACATTGAACAGCGATGCGAGTTCCTCCTCCTGGTCTACATTCACTTTATATATATCCACCTTGCCGGCAAACTTGTCCGACACGGTCTCAAGCACTGGTGCAAGCATCTTGCACGGACCGCACCAGTCGGCATAAAAGTCTATCAACGCAGGCCTTTCGCCCAAAAACTCGAACCCTCCGGGGTTCTTTTCGTAATCGGCAATTCTCTTGATGAACTGCTCTTTTGTCAAATGTATTGTTGCCATAGTTTCTCAGTTGTTTACGCCGCTAAGATATAAATAAAAAACTCCATAGAGGCCACACCATATCATAAAAAATCCAAAATACAGTCACATTGCTGTAGATACAGCCTCCATTATCTATTCAACAATAAAATTATTGATAATTATAATTAATAAACCGCCTTACTTTTTGATTGTTTGAATAGTTTAGAGTAAATTAGCACCTGATACAATAAATTGGGAAATATCTTTATATTTTTATGGAACAACGTACTTCTGTTGATAAAATATGGCGTTTTCTGCGCCGTTATAACCGATACATAAAAGTAGGATTAATATCGCTCATTGCACTTGTTATAGCAATGTTGCCTACCGAGATGTTCGGCGTCCCTGGACTCAACCCTATACAGCAGCGCGTGATTGCAATATTCGTATGGGCTGCCTGTATGTGGATTGTAGAGGCCGTTCCGGCCTGGACAACTTCTCTGCTGATCATAGTAATAATGCTGTTGACGGTATCGGACAGCGCCATCACCCCACTGATAAGCGGATATGACAAGAGTGAACTGATGAGCTACAAGACAATCATGTACACCTTTGCCAATCCAACGGTAATGCTGTTCATGGGTGGATTCATCCTTGCTCTTGTGGCATCGAAAAGCGGAGTCGACGTGAGTATGGCACGTGCCATGCTAAAGCCGTTCGGTTCAAAACCGAGCGTGGTACTCTTCGGTTTCATGCTTGTAACGGCAGTATTCTCGATGTTCGTGAGCAACACAGCCACTGCAGCCATGATGCTTACGTTCCTTGCACCCGTTCTGCGCCAGTTGCCACCGACAGAGAAGGGCACGGCAGCCCTTGCACTTGCAATACCCATCGGAGCCAACATCGGCGGACTTGCAACACCTATCGGAACACCTCCTAACGGTATTGCCCTGCAGTACATCAACGGCGAGCTTGGACTGGGTGTTGACTTCGGCGAGTGGATGATGGTGATGACACCGTTGATGCTTGCCATTCTTGTGATTTCTTGGGTAATATTGCGTTTTTCATACCCTTTCACCGCAAAGAAAGTGAACATGCACATTGTCGGTGGAGCAAAGAAAGGCTGGCGCACATACGTGATATACGGGACACTGGCGGTAACAATCCTGCTCTGGATGTTCGAGAAGGTGACAGGTATAAACTCGTATGTCGTGGCACTGTTCCCCATAGGAGTCTTTGCCATAACACGAATCATCAAGTCAAGCGACCTCAAGGATATCGACTGGGCTTGTCTGTGGATGGTTGCCGGAGGTTTCGCGCTTGGTGAGGGAATGTCAAAGACCGGACTTGCCGACAACCTTGTACAGGCCATTCCGTTTGACAGCTGGCCTGCAATCATTGTTCTTTTAGGAGGCGGACTCATCTGTTGGTTGCTGTCACAGTTCATCTCAAACTCGGCCGCAACAGCCCTCATGGTGCCGATCATGGTAGCCGTGGGCAAGGGTATCGAAGGTCCCTTGGGAGAGTACGGTGGCATAGGAACACTGCTTGCGGGTGTAGCGATGGCGGCATCGTTCGCAATGTCACTACCAATAAGCACACCTCCTAACGCAATCGCCTACTCTACCGGTCTCATAAAGACAAAACAGATGTTCGTGACAGGATTGGCAATTGGAATCATATCACTTGTCATTGGTTACATACTGATTGTGATGGTAGGAAGAACAGGATATTTCGGATAAGAAAAAATCAACACAAACACAATATGAAAAGAACACTATTTATGGCAGCGTTGATGGCTATGTTCATCGGCGGTGCAAAGGCACAGGAGAAGCCAAGCGTGAAACTCTATGGCTTTATCCGCAACTATGCCTGCTTTGACACACGCGAGAGCCTTACCTCGAACAGCGAGCAGTTCTATTACATGCCAAAGGACGAGAAACTCGACGCGAACGGGAAAGACATCAACGAGCAGCCCAACATGATGCTCTTGAGCATCACCACACGTTTGGGCGTGAACATCACAGGCCCCGAGTTCCTGGGCGCAAAGACATCGGCAAAGATTGAGTCGGACTTTGCAGGATTCGGTACCAGCAACACCGTACTCCGCATACGTCAGGCATACGCAAAGATGGAGTGGGAGAAGAGTTCCGTCCTTGTCGGTCAGGCTTGGCACCCTATCATGGGCGACATGATGCCCGATGTATTCTCGCTTGAGACAGGTGCGCCATTCACACCGTTCAGCCGCTCTCCACAGCTGAGATACGACTACAAGAACAAGGGATTCACCCTGACAGCGACAGCTCTCTACCAGTACCAGTATACATCAAACGGCCCTGACGGCTCATCATTCAACTACGCACGCAATGCCGTTGTTCCCGAGCTCTATTTCCAGGCAATGTACAAGAACGGCGGTTTCATGATTGGTGCAGGTGTGGACTTTCTGGCAATCAAGCCACGTCAGAGCTACACACATACTACAACCGGAGAGAATGGAGAAACTGTTACAAACACCATCAAGTGCAATGAGGACCTTGCTGTAGGCATCACTCCGAATATCTTCGCATCGTACAAGAAAGGCGACTGGGGTTTCAAGGGACGTGTAACATACGCACAGAATGCATCACACTTGAGCATGATAAGCGGTTATGGCGTTACCGAGATCTATGACAACGGAGAACAGAAGTACGGTGCACTCAACAGCATCGGCGGCTGGTTCGACATAACCAAAAAGGAACAGTTCAAGAAAGGTTATCTCACATGGTGCTGGTTCTGGGGTTATACAAAGAACCTCGGCTGCAACGATGATATTGTAGGCCCTATCTACATGCGTGGCGAAAAGAATATGGACCGCATGTGGCGCGTTGCCCCCAGTGTGCTCTACACACACAATGCGATGTCAATCGGTATCGAGCTCGACGCCACAACAGTGGCATACGGAACACCCGACAGCCGCTACAAGGTAAGTGACACTCACAACGTGACAAATTTCCGCATCTGCACAATGCTGAAGTATAATTTCTAAACCATAATATGATGAACAAAAAGATTCTGACATTAGGCCTTATGCTTATGGCCGGATTGGGTGCTACTGCACAGGTGAGCCTTGTAAACCCGGTTCCGCAGGAGGTTACAACAAGTGAAGCCCTGTTTGAGGCTCCAACACAGTGGAAAATCAATGCCGACAAGAAACGTATGTCGGGATTTGTCTACGATGCTTTGCTGACTGCATCGCCCGAGGTTGTAAACAAAGCCGACTTCAAGATTACCATCGGTGTACGCGGCGACGGCAAGGTAAGCAAGTACAAGAAGAATATCCCGGCAAAGGCTGAGGGTTATTTCATGAAGGTAACCGACAAGGAGGTTGTCATTGCCGGTAACGACGAGAAGGGCCTCTTCTACGGTATACAGACTCTACTTGGCATGATGCGTGAAGGCAAGCTCGAGGCCTGCACAATCACCGACTGGCCCGATGTTCCTTTCCGCGGAACAGTAGAGGGTTTCTACGGCACTCCATGGAGCCACGAGGCACGCAAGAGCCAGCTCGAGTTCTATGGCCGCAACAAGATGAACGTATACATCTACGGTCCGAAGGATGATCCCTGGCACCGCGACAAGTGGCGTGAGCCATATCCCGAGGTTGAGGCAAACCGCATTGCCGAGCTCGTTGAGGTTGCCAAAAAGAACGGCGTGAACTTCTACTGGGCAATCCACCCGGGCGTTGACATCAAGTGGAACGACGAGGACCGTGACAAGCTCATCGCAAAGTTCGAGGTAATGTACCAGCTTGGCGTACGCTCATTCGCAGTATTCTTCGATGACATCTGGGGCGAGGGTACAAAGGCCGACAAGCAGGCAGCCCTGCTCAACTATGTTGATGACAATTTTGTAAAGGCAAAGAAAGATGTTGCTCCACTTATCCTCTGCCCCACAGAGTACAACAAGAGTTGGGCAAACGAGGAGAAAGGTTATCTGCGCACGTTGGGCAAGGAGCTCAACGAGGGTATCGAGGTTATGTGGACCGGTAACTCTGTCGTAGCCTGCATCGACAAGCCCACAATGGAGTGGATCAACGAACGCATACAGCGCAAGGGTTATATCTGGTTGAACTTCCCTGTGAATGACTTCGTACGTGACCACATCCTGATGGGCCCTGCATACGGCAACGGTCTTGACATCGCCGGTGACGTATCAGGTTTCGTAAGCAACCCTATGGAGTATGCCGAGACATCAAAGATTTCTCTATACGGCATCGCTGACTACTGTTGGAACATGGAGGCATATGACTACAAGAGCAACTGGGAAAAGAGTATCAAGAACATCCTCCCAAGCAACCACAAGGCACTGCGCACATTCGCTCTCTACAACAAGGACCTCGGCCCCAACGGTCACGGGTTCCGCCGCGAAGAGGGTGACGAGCTGAAGGATATCGTAGAGAAAGTGCTACAGGGCGACATGTTTGCAACAGCAATGCTGAACGTTACATGCAACGAACTTGAGATGGCCTGCGACATTCTGCTCAACGAGAAGGGTAACCCACAACTCATCCACGAGATCCGTCCATGGGTTCTCCAGTGCAAGAACCTCGCAGCATACGGCCGCGCTGTGGCACTCATGAATATGCTTGCCGAGACAACCGATAACAGCAATACGACAAGCCAGTTCATCAACTTCGAGAATCTCTATCAGCAGGCACGTTCACTGCAGAAGCAGATGTTCGACCTTGAGAACAACAGCGCAATGCGCCACCCATACCAGATTGGTACAAAGGTGGGTACAAAGGTAATGTTGCCGACCCTCAACAAGCTCTTCACACTGGCTACAGAGAAGTACAACGATACTCATGGCACTGAACTCAACACAACAGCCGAGTACAACCCATACAAGCTCAGTTCAACAGTCACACAGCTTGCACTGCTCCCGATAAAGCTCAACGGCGACGTGGTTGAGATCAGCCCGTCAAATGAGGTCATAAACTGGCAGGCAGGCGGCGAGCTGTTGCTTGAGACAGAGACAACCATCACATTCCAGGGCCTTGATTTCAACTTTGGCGTAAACGATGTTGCAAAGCACTTCTGCCTTGAAATCTATGTTGGCGGTGCCTGGAAGGAGATTCCTATAATGCACTACAAAGACACCGACCCCGTTATCCACACAGGCAATGAGCTCGGTGGCCAGACTGCGACAAAGCTCCGCATCACAAACAAGAGCGGCGCTGAGCAGAAGGTATACTTCAAGAACTTCAGACTTATCAGAAGATAAGATACTTCATAATAACATAGCTTGCACCGCCCAATTGGGCGGTGCAAGCTATGTTTATTGTCTATTTGCTTATGGTTTTACTTTACAAAGACCTTTTTGCCGTTGATAATATATACACCTTTATCAAAGGTTCTCACCTCTCTTCCCGACAAGTCGTAAACAGTTTCCATGTTTTTGCTTTCACCCTTCACATCATCAATGCCCGTTACTGGCATTTCCACTATATTTGTAAAATTCTCCCAACCCTTTGCAGAACGATAAGTTTCCAGCGCCCCTGCGGGTACATACAGTATTGCCGTATCATAGCTGCCGGTAAAACAGTGCGGAGTAGTCGTAGGAGGAACCGTTGCAAGTGAATATACCGCACCTATTCCATCGCAATTTGAGAAAGCACCGTCACCTATGCTTACAACGCTTGCAGAGATTGTTACGCTATCCAGCGCCGAACATCCAAAGAATGCATTGTCTCCAACCTCGGCAACACCTTCTTCAAACGTAACACCCGTCAACGCCGTGCAATAGCTGAATGAGTGACCGCCTACGCTCTTTACATTGCCTGGAATTATGACGTTCTTGAGCTCTTGACAAAGTTCAAAAGCGCTTTTCCCGATGCTTGTGACATTCACCGGAAATTCAATGCTCTTGAGCCCCAGACAGCCGCTGAACGCAAAAGGATTGATAACAGTAACCGCATCAGGAATTACAAGGTCCGTCACCAACTCACCTTTCACATAGAGACTGTATCCACGACCCAGAGGAGTCTCGACGACATTGTCGAACTCAATACCACACCACGCCGCAAGGTCATCAATATGTATCTTGCTAACGTTATTCGACTCCTTGAACACATCCTTGCCTATGACTCTCACACTTTTGGGGATAACGACCTCGTCCAACCATGTGCAGTTGAGAAAAGCCTCATCGCCAATACGTGTCACATCGTATGTCACTCCATTATATGTAACCGCCGAGGGGATTGTGACCTTACCGGAATATTCATAATAATACTCGTTACTGTATGCCCCTTTATATGTCACCTCCACGGTCTTTACAGTCTCATCGGTTATATTGTAGTAAATGCCATCTACCTCAAAATCATGAGCTGCAGCAACGGTACTGCACAACAGCAGCAAAAGGACTGATAGTTTCTTCAAGCTTTCCATTTTTCTATTGTTTTACAGGTTCTTATCTATCAAACGGTTCTTTTTATATAGCTGAAAAGTATTTACAAGATTATGCCACACAGAGTAGAAACCGCCGGCTATGGCAGTCACGGGTGTCATGAACGTATAGGCGAACCATATTGCAAAGACAGTGTTCTTTTGTCCTAAAGCCTGTCCCCCAGTGACCACCTCACCGTAGCGCGCACCTATTCGGCGCCCTGCATAGAACTGCAACAGACAGCAGACGAGGGAGACCACGCCTATCCCGGCCATGACAAGCAGCGAGAGACGCGCGTGGACTATCGCCCTTGTCGTCACAGCAATGGCAAGCGACAATGCGACCAGCCACAGCATGAACGGCAGGTTACGTCCTTTTGTCACAAGCCAGCCATGCAGGCCAGGGGCGAACCTGCGCGCCAGCGAGGCGAAGAGCAGCGGAAGTAGCAGCAACGGAAACACCTTGGCGATAATTACAAGGAACGAACCACTCAAAGACATCCCCTCGACAGGGTGCGACAATGCAAGGAAAAGCGGTGCGACAACTGCTACTGCGATGTTTATCTGCATTGTATAGGAGATGAGCGACGCAGAGTTCCCGCCCAATTTCGCAGTGATGACAGCGGCCGCTGTTGCCGTCGGGCATATAAGGCAGAGCATCGCTGTCTCAAGAAGCACCTTGACTCCGAACGGTATTCCGTGGAAGATGGTTAAAACAAGCGACAGTGCCATGAACGGCAGAAGCTGCAGCGCCAACAGCCATAGATGCCAACGCGAGGGCTTCAGTTCCTTTACACGTACCTTGCAGAAGGTGACAAAAAGCATGGCAAAAATAAGCCCTGGCTGAACCACGGAGACAACAGAGGAGACAATATCATTTGTACCTTCGGGCAACGGTAGAGACTTATATGTGAAGTAAGCCGCTGCGCCTCCCGCCATTGCAATGGGCAGCGACCAGTCACGTAAGAACCGTGGCACTCTCATCGCAGGCCTCCTTTCCCTAATGACAGCCATGCCTTTGGCAGATAATTGACGATATCGCCTGCTACAAGAGCTGTCTCACCAATTTCGGCCACAGCAAGGTCACCTGCAAGGCCGTGTATGTAAGCTGCTATACGCGCAGCATCGACACTATTGTACCCCTGCGCACGGAGCGCGAGAACAATGCCTGTAAGCACATCACCGCTGCCGCCGGTTGCCATACCCGGGTTGCCGGTGCTGTTGAAATAGAGATTACCGTCAGGAGCAACAATTGTGGTATATGCACCCTTCAGAAGAACCACGATGCTATATTTGCGTGCAACTCCACGCACTGCGCAAATGGTTGCGTATCTATCGGCAAACTTGCCGAAAAGACGCTCTGCCTCTCCCGGATGCGGAGTAAGGAGACTACCCTTTGGCAGGAGTGACAGCCACTCCTTGTTGCGCGAAAGGATATTCAGCGCATCGGCATCAAGCACCAGCGGAGCGGAACTGTTCTTTATAAGATTATACAATGCCTCCTCACTCTCCTTGCACTGCCCTAACCCGGGACCTACAGCAACGGCATTATATTTTGACGAATCAACCTGGTCACTGAAACAACTGTCGTTGCTGTCAATGCTTGTCATTGCCTCGGGAACAGCCACCTGCACAATGGGATTATTGCAAGCAGGCACATGAACAGTGAGCAGCCCCACACCCGAGCGTAAAGCTGCGCGGGAAGCAAGCACCGAGGCACCTGCCATTCCTCTTGAGCCGGCGACAAGCAACGCACGTCCGAAGTTTCCCTTATGCGCATGCTTTGTACGAGGCCTCAACAGTGTCTTTATCTCCTTTTCATCAGTAAAATGCAGAGGTGAGGACTCCCTTTCTATCCACTCCTGTGAGAGCCCGATGTCAAGGATTGAGATATCGCCCACAAACGGAGCATTCTCGGGCATCAGCAGCGAAAGCTTTGGAAAGTGCAGCGTCAGCGTATCTGTTGCCGAAACCACGACACCCGTAAGCGGATTATTATCCTCGCCCAACAAGCCGGACGGCATATCCACAGCTACCACACGGCAGCCCGAAGTATTGATTCCATTGATTACATCGGCAAAGACAGAACCCGAGACATGCTTGTTGAGGCCGCTACCGAAGAGCGCATCAATTATTACAGTGTCCTTATCGAGCACAGGCATTGAAAATACATCTTTCACCTCAACGACAGGCACAGTTGTATTCTTCATGCGTTCAAGGTTCACTGCACAATCAGGTGATAGTTTACCTTTAGGGGTTATAATCCAAACTGCAACACTGTGCCCCTCCGCAGCAAGCATACGCGCTACGGCAAGACCGTCACCGCCATTGTTCCCCGGGCCGGCAAACACAGCAAAGCCACTACCGGAATAACGTTCAAGAACAGCAGCGGTGAGCGCACGCGCAGCCCGTTCCATAAGGTCTATGGAACAGATGGGCTCATGCTCAATGGTGTAGGCATCGAGTTCCTTTACCTGCGCAGTATAAAAGAATTTCATAGTGCTGCAAGATATTCAAGACCCTCTTTATAACCGTCGAAGCCCTTGCCGCAGATTGTCTTCTGGGCATAGAGCGACACGAATGAGAAACGGCGGAACTCCTCGCGAGTTGATATGTCGGTGAGATGAACCTCCACCGTAGGCAGAGCCACCGCCTTGAGTGCATCAAGGATTGCCACACTCGTGTGGGTATATGCCGCAGGGTTTATGAGGATTGCATCGAACACACCGTAAGCTGCCTGGATTTTATCCACAATAGCACCCTCATGGTTCGACTGGAAGAGCTCAACATCAAGAGAAAGTTCCCCGGCCACAGAGAGGATGAACTCTTCAAGCGCCTTGAAGTTCTTCGCGCCATAAAGAGCAGGCTCACGCAACCCCAAGAGATTGAGGTTAGGGCCGTTTATTACAAGTATCTTTTTCATATCGTCTGCAATATTGTTGCGAAGATACAAACAAACGAGCGAGAAATATCAAGCTTGCTTGAATATTTTTCACAGCGAGTGCAGATGTATGTGCACTGAAAGTGAAGATACAAACAAACGAGCGAGAAATATCAAGCTTGCTTGAATATTTTTCACAGCGAGTGCGAATGTATGTGCACTGAAAGTGAAGATACAAACAAACAAGCGAGAAATATAAGAAGCAGTTTATTATTTATTGCAGCTTTGTAACTATATTTGCGCACCAGCAAATATATAATGAAACACGATAAACTGTTCAAATACCTTTCGTTCGGTCTTTTTGCCCTGATAACAGCCATTCTTATGGTTGCCACCATAATGGAGAAACTCTACGGCACGGAATATGCGCTGGAGAATATCTACTGCGCCCACTGGATGATTGCACTGTGGACAGCAGCCACCCTCTCGGCCATTTTATATATACTGCAACGCAAGCTGCACAGGCAGCCTGCCACATTATGTCTTCACCTTGCCTTTGCTGTCATTCTCATAGGTGCCCTCGTGACGCACACCACAGGCAAGCAGGGACAGACACACCTGCGCACAGGCGAGCTTACCAACCAATATGTGCTCCCCGACAGCACAATAGAGAAACTGCCGTTCAGCATCTCACTGCACGGCTTTGAGGTAACACGTTACGCAGGTACCCAAGCTCCTATGGACTTTGTGAGCACCATTGTAATATATGACAATGAGCGAATTGAGGGAACAGTATCCATGAACAACATATTCAAGCACCGAGGCTATCGCTTTTACCAGTCGGGATATGACAATGACGAGCGGGGCACGTTCCTTGCCGTATCGCACGACCCGTGGGGAATAGGAATTACATACGCAGGATATTCGCTGCTGTTGCTATCGATGATACTGTTTTTCGTTCAGCCGGACAGCCGTTTCCGTACCGCATTACGAAAAGGCAGGAATATTGCCATAATATTATTAATGCTCTTTGTCTCAACGACATCTAGTGCAAGAAATACGCAGCTGATACCCGCAAAGGGAAATGTAATTGCCTTGCTGGGGACAAATTACGGCGCCGAGGCTCTTTACAACAGCATGAGCAACAATCGTCCATTGGCAATAACATGCCTTGCGACAGGCACAATACTTTTTGTTTTGTTCTGCATAAACAGAAAGGAGAACAGAACACGGCAAATACTTGCTTCCTGGATTAAGGTTATAGCTTGGGTAACAGCCACATACCTGTCGTTGCAGATAGCCCTGCGCTGGCACATAGGCGGACATATACCATTGTCCAACGGTTATGAAACAACGGTTTTTATGGCATGGCTCAGCATACTGATGACCCCCATAGCCGGCAATAGAGTAAAGGAGATGTTACCTTTCGGATATATTGTATGCGGCCTTGCCCTGCTTGTATCGACCTTTGGCGACAGTACAGAGCAAATAGCACCCCTTGCACCTGTACTGCGGTCACCACTGCTGAGCATACACGTTGTGGTGATAATGATTTCATACACTCTACTGGCATTTACTATGCTCAACGGCATTGCAGCAGTAGCAATAAAGGTAACCCGCAAGAATAGAGAAGAGGAGATTGCCGAACTGCAGAGAACAAGCATCCTCATGCTCTACCCTGCCGTGTTCCTGCTCACTGCCGGAATATTCATCGGAGCCGTATGGGCAAACGTATCGTGGGGGCGTTACTGGGGCTGGGACCCCAAGGAGGTGTGGGCACTCATCACCATGCTCGTCTACAGCGCTGCCCTGCACAGCGGCTCGATAAAGGCAATGCGCCGCCCGATGTTCTTCCACATATACTGCATACTCGCGTTCCTCACAGTGCTCATCACCTACTTTGGTGTCAACTTCATCCTGGGCGGCATGCACAGTTACGCGTGAAGGAGCATACGGTTTTATCCCATTTTGCCTGTAAGGTAGGCCTTTGTGCGTTCGTCCGAAGGATTGGAGAACAATGTGGCCGTATCGCCATATTCAACCAACTCGCCAAGATACATGAACATCGATTTTGAGGATATACGCATCGCCTGACCCATATTGTGGGTTACGATAAGTATTGTCACATCCTTCTGCAGCTCCTTCATGAGTTCCTCGATATGTGCTGTCGCTATCGGGTCAAGAGCAGAGGTCGGTTCATCCATCAGCAGCACATCGGGCTTCATGGCCAACGCACGGGCGATACACAAACGCTGTTGCTGGCCACCGGAAAGGAATGTGCCTTTCTTGTTCAGAACATCCTTGACCTCGTCCCATAATGCAACACTCTTCAGACAGCGTTCGACGGTTTCATCCTTCTCGGTTTTTGAAAGACGGATGCCGTTAAGTGCATACCCGGAAAGCACATTATCGTATATGCTCATCGTGGGGAAAGGTGCAGGTCGCTGAAAGACCATACCTACCCTGCGACGTACATCAATAGGCTCCATTGAGAGGATATTTTCTCCGTTCAACAAAATCTCGCCATCTACACGGATGTTCGGATAAAGGTTATGCATCAGGTTTACAGCACGCAACAATGTACTTTTGCCACAACCCGAGGGACCCATTATGGCGGTTATCGTATTTCTGTCGATGGCAGCCGATACATACTTCACAGCCATCGTCTGCTTGGTATATGATACACAAGTCTTATTGAATTCAAGTATAGGTTTTACTGGTTCCATTTTTTTGCAAGATACTTAGATAAAAGATTCAATGTAAGAACAAATAATAACAAGAAGAGTGATGCACCCCAAATAAGTTCCTGAAGATTAGGGTCATTGAAGAACTCCCATATAAGCAGAGGCACTGCCGATATCGGCTTGTCGATCGCAAAGCGGATGAATGAGCAGCCGAGTGCGGTGAACATAAGCGGTGCCGTTTCGCCAATTACGCGCGAGATTGCCAACAATACGCCGGTAAAGATACCGCCGAAAGCAGCGGGAAGCTGTACTTTAAGCATTACGCGGGCACGGTTGCCACCGAGAGCCAACCCTGCTTCCTTGAGCGATGCAGGCAATATCTTCAATGTCTCTTCGGTAGAACGGATAATCAGCGGCAACATCATGATGAAGAGCGCGACACTGCCTGCAATAGCCGAGTAACCTTTCATTGGAACAACCACCCATATATAAACCACAATACCGATTATGACCGAGGGGGTTCCTTGCAACAGGTCGGTAAGATAACTCACCGTCCGGGCGAACCTGTTTTTAGGGTTCTCCGCCAGAAATGCACCGCACATGATGCCTACCGGGATTGCTACAACCGCAGCCATGCCAAGCATCAGCATTGTTCCTACAATTCCGTTTGCAATACCGCCGGGAATAGGTTCACCGGCCTCAATTGCTTTCATCGCTTTGTACGCTGTTGGGGTTGGCTCGGTAAAGAAAGACCACGAAAGCTGGTCATAGCCACGCAGGAACACCTCTCCCAAAATGGCAAACAGAGGAACAGCCGTAAGAGCCGCCAGCAAACATACGGCCCATAGCAACGCTTTATCCTTTGCCAAACGTTTTCTGATTTTCAATTTTTCCATAGTTATGCTATTCTTGCGCGTTTAATCATTATTTTACCTATCATATTGATGAATGCCGTAATCAGGAACAATATAAGGCCTATGGCAATCAGTGACGATAGTCTCAAGTCATCAGCCTCACCGAATTGGTTTGCGATGATTGATGCCATTGAGTTACCCGTTGATGTGATTGAATCGGGGATATTATTGGTATTTCCTATCAACATCGTTACAGTCATTGTCTCGCCCAATGCACGGCCAATCGCCAAGATATAAGAAGAGAAGATACCAGAGCCGGCAACAGGGAACACCACTTTACGGATAACCTCGGCATGAGTAGCGCCAAGACTGTATGCACCCTCTTTCAGATCATTCGGCACCATTTTTATAAACTCGGCACTCAGCGAGGCTGCGTAAGGAACAATCATAATGGCCAACACTAACGAAGCTGTAAGCACGCCTGAACCTTGTGGTGAAATATTGAGCGCCATAATCAGAGGGCGCAAAGTGTAGAAGCCCCATAAGCCATATATAATGGATGGTATACCGGCCAACAAGTCCGTTACAGTGCTCAACACGGCAGCAATACGTGTCCCTTTGAAATACTCACCTACAAACAATGCTACGGGCAGCGAAAACGGGATACAGAACAAAAGTGCAAGCAACGTAGTCATCAGCGTACCTGTAATGAACGGCAGTGCACCGTACTGTTCCGCTCCCTCCGTGTAGCTCCACTCCGAAGAGGTCAGGAACTTAAAGAACCCGAAATGCTCGAATGCCTCGTACGCGTCAGTGACGAGGGCGTAGACTACGCCCCCGCACACTATCGGCATTATCAATGCTGCTGCGAACAATAGGGTTTTGTATAACTTATCGCTCATAACGTTTTATTATTGCAACATTGGGATTCCGTCATATGTCACAGTCTTTAGATTCTTAAGACTCAACTCCTTGGCTTTAGCCGGTAGCGGAGCATAATGCACCTCGGATGTGATATGCTGCGCCTCGTCCGAAAGGATGTACTCCAAGAGGTCAAGTGTTGCCAAAGCCTGCTCCTTTGTACGGTCGGAGTAGTTCTGTTCCTTGTATATTATCATCCAAGTGAAGGTTGAAATCGGGTATGCACCGGCAGCATCCGAATTTGTTATTGAACAACGGGTATCGGCTGGAATTTCACCTGATGCGGCAGCCGAGATCGATGCTGATGACGGCATAACAAACTCACCTTTCTGATTATCGACACATGCATAAGGTATCTTCTGTGCAAAAGCATACTCCGAGCCTACATAGCCTATTGAGTTCTTTGTCTGTTTGATGACACCTGCCACACCTGGATTTCCCTTTGCAGCCTGTCCGGCAGGAAAGTCAACCGATTTACCGGCACCATATTTTGAAGCCCACATAGGACTTACCTTGGTAAGGTAATCAGTGAACACGAATGTTGTACCTGAACCATCGGAACGATATACAGGGATGATAGTCTCCTCCGGGAGCTTTACATCGGGATTGAGAGCAGCCAAACGCTCATCGTTCCACATCTTTATCTCACCGGCAAAGATGTCCGCGATAATCTCACCTGACAGTTTCAATTCATTTACGCCATCAAGATTGTAGGCAACAACCACAGCGCCCATACAGGTTGGGATATGTACTACAGGATCCATCTCTGACATCTCCTTGTCCGAAAGAAAGGCATCGCTGCCTGCAAAATCTACAATCTTGTCACGAAGGTTTCGTACGCCTCCGCCCGAACCTATACCACCATACGCTACCTGGTCACCGCCGAGCTGTCCGAACTGCTCAAATACCACATTGTAGAAGGGGAGAGGGAACGTAGCACCCGCACCGGAAAGTTCCTGCGCCCCACGGCCGCCATTGTTCTGATTACCGCCACAAGCCACAAAAGCAAATGCAACAGCCAATGTCATTACTGATGATAGAATCTTTTTCATATAATCTTGATTGTTAATATTTAGAATCCGAAGTAACAATTCACATATGCATAGTGTCCGTTCTTTGCCCCGTCAGCCTTTGGCATTGTCATTCTGAAATTAGGAGCAATCTTCACATACTTACCGAGCTTGAACTGTGCACCGAAGATAGCAGCCGACTCATCCTTGGAGATGTTCCAGTCATCTTTAGAGTACAAGTCATCGAAGCGGGCATAAAGGTCGGCGTTTTTTGTAAGACGGGCCGAAGCAAAGAGCGAATATCCATACTGGTCGGCACCATCAGCATATGAGGCATTCCACATCTGGTTATACTCTGCACCAAGCGTAAACTTCTCGTGCTTGTATCCGACAAATGCAGCCAAGTTTATAATATCCTTTTTGCCATCTTCGCCACTCTCGTTCAGACCGCCATAAACACGGACCTGAAGACCTTTGACCAGGGTAAGAGTCAGACCCAGGCCATAATTTAGTCCATCATTCTTCTGAATCTTCTTGTAGCCCTCGCCATTCACAATGATAGCATCAGCAGATAGCCAATCAGCGAATTTGTAGGCTACAGAGAGACCTAAATCGGCACTGCTGCCGAATTTGTACTCATCCTGAAAAGACTTCATAACGTAACGGTAGCCCCAGAATTTCTCCTGAAAGTTGAACTGGGTAGTAGAGATAAGACCGCCGGAGAGTGTAAGGTTTCCGCTCTTCCACTGTACCTGTGCATTCTTGATATAGGCAATGCGCTGATAGTCATTGACATCTGAAGACTTGCCGATGTCCATTACAGCTTTTGTAGACAAGCCCTTGCCGAAGTTGTATTCATAGCCCAGATAGCTACGCTCCAGTTCAAAGCCACGGTCGTCATTATCAGCGCCGAAGCCTGTGTGGAAATTACCGAACACCTGAACAATCGCTTTGCCCTTGGGCTCCTCTGTCTTGGCATTCTGCGCCTGTGCGCCGATGCCGATGCAGGTTAAAACACCCGCCAAAATCAGTTTTGTTTTCATAGTCTTTTGTCTCATTAAGTTTGACGCTGCAAAAGTATCGGGAAGACATTTCATAAATGTTACAAAACAATTAAGCTTTCGTGAAATGGAGAATGTGAGCAAAATATTACATTTTTATTAAATCTTTCATTGGGTGTTACAAGGGTTGGAAAAACACTATTCCGAAGGCAAGAACATATATATATCGTTGCTTGAAAACAACGAGACAGTGTGCCGTATCCGTTTCGAGGATGACGGCAAAGGAGTGAGAAGAGAGCAGTTGCCACACCTTTTCGAGCGGTTTTACCGTATTGACAAAGGACGCTCCCGCCAGAAAGGCGGTACCGGGCTCGGCCTTGCCATAGTAAAGCATGCCGTCCAATTCCATGGAGACAACATAAGCGTCACCAACCGCCCGGGCGGAGGACTCAGATTCGACTTCACATTGAAAAAACAGATTTAACCAAAGTCCTACATAAGCCCCTGAATGGGGTTCACCTGCAAACTATAGGGGGAATATCTTTTTAACACAGACAAAACATTAA
>CALCYA010000016.1 GCA_937906165.1 uncultured Bacteroidales bacterium
AAGAATATAAGAGATTGTTTAATGTTTTGTCTGTGTTAAAAAGATATTCCCCCTACAGTTTGCAGGTGAACCATCGTTGCAAAATACGGCAGACATGATACAAAAAAAAGAGAGCAACTTGCGTTACTCTCTTCATATATGAAACCTTGCGGTTATTTCTTACTTCTTCAAAGCCTCGTCAGCCTTGCTCTGCACCAACATCTCCTCTGCGAACATGTAAGCGCCGGTCTTAGGTGATTTAACCAATTTTACAACCTTTACGAATTTCTCCTTATCACCAGTCTGGAGGGTTGCCACTGCTTTCTTAGCCATCTCTTATTACTTAATTTCTTTGTGAACGGTTACTCTCTTCAAATATGGGTTGTATTTCTTCAACTCCAAACGCTCTGTTGTGTTCTTACGGTTCTTTGTTGTGATATAACGTGACATACCGGGAACACCACTGTTCTTCTGCTCTGTACACTCAAGTATCACCTGAACACGGTTACCTTTTACCTTCTTAGCCATATTCCTTCCTCCTTTAATTAATCGAGTACTTTAATTTCCTCCCAAGCAACATGGCCATTCTTGACAGCATCTTTCAAAGCTGCATCGAGACCTACTCGGTTGATAATTTTTAACCCCGCTGCACTCACGCGCAACTGAATCCAACAATCCTCTTCTACATAGAAGAACTTCTTAGTAAACAAGTTCACATTGAAAAGACGCTTTGTTCTTCTCTTTGAGTGTGATACATTGTTACCCACCATTGCTTTTTTACCGGTGATTTGACAAATCTTAGACATCTCTATATATTTTTTTGTTTATTCTTTTGATACCTACTCAAAACAGAGTGCAAAGATATAGGTTTTCAAATAATCTTGCAAACAAAACCTCAATTATTTTTGAGCAGATGTTCAATTTTCAAAAATTATGCAAAAAGTAAACTACAACGTTTCAACCCTCAGCACATGACAGCATATCCAGCACAAGTCTAAAGGCCTCGGCTACACTGCTTTTTACATTGGCAGCCCTGCCCGCATCCTCAAGCTGCAACAGACGGGTTCTTATATCAGTGCCGACTTTTGCAGCAACCCACACCGTACCGACAGGTTTTTCGGGTGTTCCACCGCCAGGGCCTGCAATGCCCGAAGTCGCAACCGCACAATCGGCACCCAACATGGCCGACACACCGCTTACCATCTGAATCACAACTTCTTCGCTGACAGCGCCATATTCCGACAAGGTATCCTCACCTACACCAAGCACTCCTGCCTTGACATCATTGTGATAAGCGACAACCGCGCCACGCATAACAGACGAACAGCCGGGAACGGATGTCACCGCTTGGGATATTGCACCACCCGTGCAACTCTCGGCAGCAGCAAAAGTCTTGCCCTGTGCCTGCAACATCGCTACAAGTTCTGCAGCAAGAACATTTATTTCAAGCGCGACATCCATACTTATATATTATAATGTAGTGCGCGAGAAAGCAGGCTGGTCCATCGCACAGAAATC
Source organism: uncultured Bacteroidales bacterium (assembly GCA_937906165.1). Taxonomy (GTDB): domain Bacteria; phylum Bacteroidota; class Bacteroidia; order Bacteroidales; family Bacteroidaceae; genus HGM04593. The sequence goes on from CALCYA010000016.1 coordinate 1,498, forward strand.
ATTGTCGAGGAATTTATAATAACCTACAATGCCAATCATCGCTGCATTATCCGTAGTAAAGCCGAACTTGGGGATAAATATCTCCCAGCCATAGCGCTTGGCGTAATCCTGATAGGCCTGACGCAAGGCTGTATTTGCCGACACGCCACCCGACAGCGCTATACGCTTAATACCCAAAGCCTTTGAAGCCTTGTATAGTTTGTCCATAAGGACCGCAACCACCGTTGCCTCGAATGATGCAGCAAGGTCCTCCTTATGCGTCTCGACATAGTTCTCGTCCTCTGCCACCAGTTTGCGCAAGGTATAAAGGAAAGAGGTCTTCAGGCCACTGAAACTATAATCGAATCCCGGGATATGAGGTTTGCTGAAGGCATAAGCCTTGGGATTGCCCTGTCGTGCCAGACGGTCGATGATTGGGCCGCCCGGATATCCGAGTCCCATGACCTTGGCACACTTGTCCATAGCCTCGCCGGCCGCATCGTCGATTGTCTGACCGACAATTTCCATATCCTTGTAGCTGTTCACCTTGACTATCTGTGAGTTTCCGCCCGATACCATAAGACAAAGGAAAGGATACTCGGGAGCCTTGTGCTCAACGCCATCCTCTTTGATAAAATGCGCGAGGATATGTCCCTGGAGGTGATTCACCTCAACCATAGGAATATTCAGCGACGCAGCCAGTCCTTTAGCGAAGGAAACACCCACCAACAAAGAACCCATAAGACCCGGACCGCGGGTAAAGGCAATGGCACTGAGCTGTTCTTTGGTAACCCCGGCCCTTTTGAGAGCAGCGTCAACCACAGGCACAATATTCTGCTCATGGGCACGCGACGCAAGCTCGGGGACTACACCACCGTACTGTTCGTGGACAGCCTGGCTTGCAGTTACATTGGAAAGCACTACATCACCACGCATCACGGCAGCCGACGTATCGTCGCACGATGACTCTATTGCCAATATATATACATCTTTCTTTTCCATAATACATAATTGAAGCTCCACGGTCATTACACAATGCATGAGAGGATGATGCAGAGCCTGAACTCACAATAAAATATTTTGTTACGCGAAGATACAATATTATTTCTTTTTACTTACCTTTACAAAGCAAAATCTTTCAAAAGCGGCCCGATGCGCATAGAGATATATACCAAAAGCAAGGATTTACCCGAACTCATCGACGGCCCCGTCCTGCACTCCCCTACAATGTTCCGCACCATTGAGGACAGCAAGATGGGAAAGCCTTATATGCTTGTTGCCAACGACGAGCATGGTATTGAAATCGGGCATATACTCATTGTAAAAAGACGCAGCATACGTTTCATTCCACCGGTCCTGAGCGTATGGTATTCCATTATGGGCGAAGGGGCTTACAGGCAGGAGTGCACTGACCGCGAAGGGATATTTGCCCTGTTCCTTGAAAAAGTGTTCGACATGTTCGATTTTCACCACACTTTCATAGAGGTACAAAACATTGAAGACTCGCGTTTTGCATACGCTTCACTGCGCAACCACAATTTCATCCCCATACGCGACCACAGGAACTATATATCACTGCACAGCAGAAGCCCACAGGAAAGGCTATCCCGTGCCTACAAGGCACACATACGCAAGGCCGAGCAGGCAGGAGTGACCATGCGCCGTGCAGCAAGCGATACCGAGATTGAAGAGGCACTGCAGATGATGAAAAACTTCTACCGCAGCAAGACTCGCAAGAAACTGCCACCTAAAGAGTCTCTTTTCAAGATGCTGCACAACGACGACGGCACACTTTCGGAAAGCGCAAAAATGTTCCTTGTAATCTACAAAGAGAGGATAATCGGGAGTTCAATATGTCTTTATGAAAAAGGACGTGCACTGCTGGCCTACAGTTGCGGACTGCGCAAGAGATTCCCGTTGCAATTCCCCGGAATAATGGCAATCTGGGCTGCCATCACCGATGCCAATAATCAGGGATATGACCACTTTGAGTTCCTTGAGGTAAGGGGGCTGTCAAAACTGCGCAAGAGTTTTTTGGGAACCATCGGCAGTTTCGGCGGTAAAGAGGTAAGCACCCTGCGTTGGTACCACTTCAAATGGAACTGGGTAAACAATTTTTTACGTTGGATATACGTTTAGCCCAAAAACCGCGTTATATATCAGTATATACACGCACACAAGGACAATGAAATTCAGATTATATATAACAATCATATTCGCGATACTGTTTGTACAAGGGGTTACGGCACAGAAGGTAACCATCAAGGGCCGTGTCACCGACCAGAACCAGAAGCCCATAGAGATTGCCAACGTCAGTGTTGTGGGCAAGCCTGTGGGCACCGTCTGCGACCTCAACGGCAACTACTCGCTCACCTGCGAGAGCAGCGACAGCCTTGTCATCGCATACTCGATGATCGGCTACCAGACACGCAAGCGCACTTTCAAGAACCCCACCGACACACTCGTCGTAAACGTCACCCTTCCCCCGGCGGACATCATGCTCGACGATGCCGAAATCATACACAAGGAGCGGCAGATGACCACTACCCAGCAGATTGAAGTACCCGAAAAACTGCGTCTGAACCCCTCGGCAAGCGGCAACGGCATTGAGGATATAATAAAGTCACAGGCTGGAGTAAGTGCCCACAATGAGTTGAGTTCGCAATATAATGTCCGTGGCGGTAATTTCGACGAGAACAGCGTATATGTCAACGGAATAGAGATTTACCGTCCGCTGCTCATCAGGGCCGGTCAGCAGGAAGGACTCAGCTTCCTCAACCCCGACATGGTGGGCTCGATAGCATTCTCTACCGGTGGATTCGAGGCCAAGTACGGCGACAAGATGTCGTCGGTACTTGACATAACCTACCGCAAGCCGCGCGAAATTGAGAGCAACATCTCCTTGAGCATGCTCGGTGCGAGCATATATGCAGGCTGGGGCAACAACAGGATAAGTTTCTCCAACTCACTACGCTACAAGAGCAACCAGTACCTATTGGGAACCCTTGACACCAAAGGAGAGTACAACCCCGCATTCATCGACTACCAGGCATACCTCGACTGGCGCATAACCGACAAACTCAGCCTGAGCCTCATCGGAAACATCGCACGCAACGAGTACGAGTTCACTCCCAGCGACCGCAAGACAAGCTTCGGAACCCTGGAAGATGTCAAGGAGTTCAAGGTATATTTCGACGGATGGGAACGCGACCTCTTCCGAACAATATTCGGCGCGGCATCACTCAACTACACACCCAACGAGTACAACCAGTTCACTCTGCAGGCCTCGGCATTCAACACCAACGAGGAGGAGACATACGACATTGTGGGAGAATACTGGCTGAACGACATCAACACCGATGAGACAATGAGCGTGGGAGGATATATGGAGCACGCACGCAACTACCTTGAGGCCGACGTGCAGAGTCTGTCACTCACCGGACGCCATTACATCGGGGCACACAACCTGCGTTGGGGTGCCGAATGGAAAATCCAGCAGTTCAATGACAACCAGCGCGAGTGGGAGTTGCGCGACTCGGCAGGATATAACGTACCGGTGCACCCCGACGGCCTGCGCCCCGTCTACAGCCTCAAGTCAAAGACCGACAGCGAGAGCAACAACTTCTCGTTCTATGCACAGGATACATACAAGTTCACAAACAGCATAGGCGTGATATCCATAAACGCCGGAGTGAGGGTATCCTATTGGGACTGGAACAAGGAGTGCATAATATCACCACGTGCATCGATAGGACTTATCCCTGAATTCAACGACAACATGACATTCAGGTTCGCGACCGGTGTCTATTACCAGACCCCGTTCTACAAGGAGATGCGCGACACCACAACAGTAGAGGGTATTTCCTCGGTTACACTCAACAAGAAGATAAAGTCACAGCGCTCGATACACTTTGTACTTGGTTACGATTACCATTTCAAACTTGCCGACCGTCCGTTCAAGTTCACTGCCGAGGCATATTACAAGAAGCTGGACAACCTTATCCCCTACAATGTGGACAATGTGCGAATAGTCTACTACGGTGAGAACTGCGCCCACGGATATGCCACAGGACTTGACCTCAAATTATTCGGCGAGTTCGTGCCGGGTACAGACTCATGGCTGACATTCTCCATAATGGACACCAAAGAGAAAATCAACGGCGGCGACTGGATACCCCGCCCCACCAACAGCCGTTTCAACGCATCGCTCTACTTCACCGACTACTTCCCCGGCACCGACCGTTGGAAGATGAGCCTGCAGGGAGCATATGCCGACGGACTGCCTTTCGGGCCGCCGCACACCGGCCGCGAGAAACAGCGTTTCAACGCACCGGCATACAAGCGTGTGGATATAGGCATGTCGTACCGCCTTCTCAACAACGAGGAGCACATATACCGCACAGGTATACGACAATACCTCAAGAACGTGTGGTTGGGAATAGACGCATTCAACCTGCTCGACATAAACAACGTGAACTCGTATTACTGGGTGAGCGACGTGAGCAACAACAACTATGCCGTGCCTAACTACCTCACCGGCAGACAGATAAACTTCAGGATTCTTGTGGAATTGTAAAGCCACAGATACTCCAAACATCAGGACGCTCTCAAGGGTGTCCTGATGTATTTTTATGCTAACATACACATTATTAATAAAATATTCTTACCTTTGCGCTAGCGCGAATATAGGATGCGGCTCGGGATAAAAAACAAGTAAACATGTTTTATTCTCCACTCGCCTTTCACTATATTTGCTTAATTGTATATTAACGTGAGTTCGATATAAGAATTTATACTAAAATTTAGCGTATTTTGTC
>CALCYA010000017.1 GCA_937906165.1 uncultured Bacteroidales bacterium
GAGCAGCTGTTTGTGTTTGGCGCCAAAGTTATAAAGGCTTTAGTGGGAGCCTTTTAAACGACTAATGCAACCCTCTCCGAGGCTATGCCTCTCGTCTCCCTAACACAGGGAGACAATAGTTTTAATATATTGCTCCCCTGTTTTAGGGGCCCTGTCACGCAGTGACTGAGGGGTATGTTTCGCTAAACATTAATCGCTTTTCGCTAATCGCTCCTCGCTCCCCGCTCCCCGCTCTTCGCTCCCCGCTAATCGCTCCCCGCTCTTCGCTCCCCGCTAATCGCTCCCCGCTCAACGTTTCACCCCTCTACTCTTAACACAACAACGCCTCTTCCCGTGTTGGGAAGAGGCGTTGTTGCTATTGTCTTGCGTTCTATTACTTCATTGTTGCAGGAACGCTCTTTACCTCGATGATTGTTGTACGGCTCAACTCTGGGTTGTCGTAGAACATGTTGCCTACACCGCCCTTGTGGTCGATAACGAACTGTGACTCTGGCAAGCCGAACTCGTCAACAAGGCAACGGAGTACTGCCTCGGCACGCTCTCTGCTCAGGCGCTCGTTGATTGTCTCGTTGCCTGTAGCTGCGTCGGCATAACCTGTGATGCTGTATACGATGCCGCTGTCAAGTGACTTGACCTTCTTGGCAAACATACCGATGTTCACGCGTGCGTCCTCTGTAAGAACTGAAATGTTCTTGGGGAACACAACCATACATGGAGCAACAATCTTCTTGACAACGGTAACGGTGTCTGAATCTACATTCTTCAGACGGTCGTTCTCGGCCATGAGGTCGTTCATCGCGTTGCGCAGACGTGTGATCTCTGTGTTGTCGTAAACGGTAACGACTCTGTCTTTCCAGCCACGTGGCTTGAAGTTGTATGTGACACCGATTGTTGCTGCAATGATACCCTCGTCCTTGCGGCCACCTACCTCGTTGTCGAAGTCGTCACCAACCAATGTAGCGCGAACGTCGAGGTTCAAATGCCAGCCGTCGGTCAAACGGAATGAGTTGTAGATACCAAGGTTACCGCCGAACTCAGATGTTGTGGGGCCGTCGAATACGCGTACCCATGAGAAACCGATGTATGGGCTGCAGTTCCAGAAACGCTTGGCGTTGTAGCCGAAGAGTGCGTTTGAAACATTGAACATTACATCACCGTGAAGGTTGAAATAGTCAATCTCCTGCTCCCACAACCAATGTTCATCGCTGTACCAGTTGCCGTTAGAGTGAACGCCAGTCTGTGTTGCACCCTTGAGGTTGAGACCTGTGATACCCAAACGGATACCGAATGCAGGGATGAACCACTTGCCTACTGATAAGGTGAACGCAGGTGTCAAGCGGTCGCCAAAGTCCATGCGCTGGTCGTGGTCGGTGTACATGTACTGTGCGCCAGCACCAACAGTGATGAATGTGTTACTCCAGAAACTGTTTCCCTCTGATTTCTCTGTCACTACGCTGTTGTTTGTTGAAACCTCCTCATTATATGAGGTTGCAACCGCGTTCTGTGCAAAGCTTACTGATGCAACGCAGAATGCAAGCGCTGCCAAAAATGCTTTTTTCATCATAGTATAATTTTATTTATGTTTATGTCGTTGATATATACCCTCTTATGTTGTCTTGCATTGATCAAATATACATCGAGCGGCAAATTTACAAAATATTATGATAGTTTGTTAAGAATTTGGTAAAAAAATGACGTTTTGGGACAAAAATACCATTGATGCTCAACATTTTTACTGTTTTAAGTAACGTTTAACGATTAATGAGACCCTCTCCGCAACTCCGTTGCTCGTCTCCCTAACACAGGGAGACAATAGCT
>CALCYA010000018.1 GCA_937906165.1 uncultured Bacteroidales bacterium
CTGTACAATTACAAGCAAGCTTGCATTGCGCTCATTGGCACGAGCTTTCATCGTTATTACTTATCTTCTGCAACTCATATCTAACGTTGTTTAGTATTATGTCTATCTTGCGTGATGGGACTTTTACTCTCTTGGCGAGTATTTCATTGCCTGTGCTTATCATCCTTGCCGTGTCGCCCTGCGCCTTGTATATCTTGAACTGCTTGTAGAGCGGTACAAAGCGGTTGGGACACATATTGTGGGCTGTTTCGAAATGTTCAAGGGCCTTTGTGTAGTTGCCTGTGAACAGATAGCTGTTGGCAAGGAGGAACTCAAGGTCGTAACTTGCAAGGTGGTTACTGCACTTTATGCAGGCTTCAATGCACTTGTGGTAATCCTTGTTGTTGTACTCTACTGTGGCAAGCGAGAAGAGCATTGCACCTTTGTCTATGTGGAGTTCTTCCCACCTGTCGAACACCTGCATTGCTACATTCTTGTTGCCGTTGCGGTATTCTTCAATGGCATTGTTCCACTCTCTCTCGTCATTGAAGGCACGCAGTTCAACGCCTGCATACAGCAGCAACAGCAAGAAAGCGGGATAACGCAGATAGTTCTTGTACCGGAACTGTTCCACTCCCGGTAATGCCGGGAGAAAGGCAAGAAGCATCACAGGCACGAACGAGACCGTGAACGGATAGGAGAAACAGGACCATATGACGAGCAGTGCCATGAAATGCAGGGTGCACAAGCTTTCTTTGGTGTGTCTCCTGTACAACATAGTTATGAGCGCTACCACTGCCGCAACCACCGACAGGAGTGTGTGTACACCGTAGTTGATTGCGATGTACAGGTATTCGTTAAGAGGATGCTTTATGTCATCGGCAAGCATTGCAGCCGTCTCATTGCTGCTGTTCATGAAGTATCCGGCCTGGCGGTGCATATAATTGGCCTCGAAGCCTCTGTCTCCCCAGCCTACGGGTCTCTCGGCTATCATTGCCAATGTATTCTCAAGGATGAATGCCCTGCCGTTTGAGGAGTCTCGCTTCACAAAGAACAGCAGTGTGGCAAGGAGCAGCACTGCGCCGAGGCTTGCTGCAAGTGTATACTTCTTCTTGAACCTGAAGAGTTGCCATAGGAGGTATATTGCCGATAATGACATCACGATGATACCTGTGCGGGAGGAGCTCTTTGCCACTGCGACAAAGCATATGATAAAGCTGATGCAAAGTATTGCCTTGATGCCTTTCCTGTCTGTATCGGCAAGATAAAGCATTGAGGGCACGGCAAGGGTTATGCCCATTGCATATATCGAGGTGTTTGCCTTGTCGGCAAGGAATACTGCTATAAATCCCGCAAGCGAGAGCACGAGCATGTTGCTTGCGAATTCTTTCTGCCGTATGTATCTCTGGGGCAGGGAGAGGTACAACAGGGAAAGTGCCACAAATGCAAGGGCCGGAATGTGTGACTCCCACCATACGACGTCGTGGCTCCCGGGATGTGTTCGGAAGAAGAGTGACGCTGTAAGTGCTGCTGCAAATAGTGCGGTACGTATCATTCTGCTTTTGTTACTATTCCGTCATATATGAACCTCTGTTTACCGTCGATGATGACAAAGGGCATCTCTTCCTTGCCTTCGGTAAGGTTCTCGAGCCAGTAGAGCTTGTTCACGGGAACATTGCTGAACTCTACAAATTCATACTCGGCTGTCTTTATGCCGCATGGCACCCAGCCGTTGTCCCAACAGTTGAGCCTGTATGCGTTGCCGGCTTTTATTCCGTTGTCGGCGTTAAGGGGAGCGAAACGCACGGCTGTAACAATCTGAGGCTCGTCAAGGGTAAGGGTTATGCTGGGGTATGCGCCGGGGGCGGTCTGCATATTGCCGTCATACTCGCTTGCCCAGGTCATGCGGTTCCTGTCGCGGTCGAGAAGCTTTACCTCGCCGTCATATGCTACTGATTCAGCCTCATCGGGTGATAGGATATGTTCACTGGTTGCGGGTTCGGTGTTGGTATATCCGTAACGGCTGTCGCTTATCCACTCTAAATGTGAGATATTGGCGTGCGGGTACTGTGCGGGGGCCTGGAAACGGTAGTAGCGGTATTTGCCTGTGCGGTTGAACCTGTACTCTTTCAGCTGTGGCTGTGGAGCATCGGTTATGGTGTAGAGAACCACGGCGTCGGAGAAGTCGGCTTTGTTGGCGCCGAGGAACTTTCCGCCGACGAGTTCATCGTCTATCTTTGCCATCTTTTCCTTACGGGGGAACTTGCGGGTGAGGAGCAGGGACGTGGTTGTTGTGTCGTTGTCTACACCGGGTATATGATTTATTTGTGCTTTGCCGTTCTCTAATGTAAGGTAGAAAGGAGCGGAAAAGTTCTTGTAACCTTTCTTTGTACAGTATACGGGAAGATAGAGTATTCCTGAAAGGGCATTCTCGAAGGTAACGCTGTGTGTAAGAGTGTCGATGACGCCCCATGTTGTGGCCTTGACACCGCTATGGGCATTGAAGACTGCAAGGTATGCGAGCCTGTTGCCCTGTGTGGTATCGGCAGGCAAGGTGACGCTGTGCACGTCCATGTACTGTGGCTTGCGAGTTCGCCCGGCACGGGTTCGCCTTTGCCACGGAGGAAATAGGGGGTGTTCTTCTGTGCTGCAAAAAGGTTCCTGTATACGTTGAGGCAGACGGGACTCTCAAAGCTGAAGTTGCCTGGCAACGAGGATTCTGCATTGAAGGGGTGCCAACGGTTGCTGTCGCTGTCGTACACGCTGCAGTGGAAGTGTTTGCCGGTGAAGTCGCGGTAGCCTATGACGTTTTCAACGACGACGGGGATACCACTGGCACGCAGGATGTTGCAGCCCCACACGGCGATGTCGGTACACTCGTGTGCGCCGTGTACGTACATGTCATAGAGCCCGCCGGCACCATGGCGGCGGTTCTGACCGTTAAGGGCACGGAGGTTGCCTATGGTATGGTTGTAACGTCTTATGTATTCTGTGAGGGTCCTTGCGGAGTCGGGAAAGAACAACGGCGCAAAGATATCGTTGAGTCTTTTGCCATCGGTGAGGAAACCGTATGAGCGCAATGAGGTGTAGGGCAGGATATACTCCTTGAACTCGTCGAAGGTAAGCCCTTTTGCGTACTTGTTTGTGCGCCACACCTCGAAGGCGTTGTCTATGTGCTGTATAAGGAAGTCCGCGGTGAGGAATGTGCTGTCCCATGCAATGGAATCGACCGTGGCTATCTCGGGCAGGTTCTTTGTCGCGAGCAGTGTGTCACGCAGTGCCTGTATTGCCTTTATTGTGTCGCGCGGTATGCCGTCATAGGGATAGCTGCAAAGCAATCCCTTGAGAATGCTGTCGGTCTCAAGGCGCCAACGTTCCCACTCCTCGCTGTCGGCAGCAATATTGTCCAATGAAAAATGGTACGGAATATTTGCGAGAAGGAACTTTGCGGCTTCGTACTTGAGGCTGTCATGTTTATAATGATTTAAAGTCCTTTCCTTAACAACAGTACAATCATTTCCATTTTTACAGGACAGTAATATAAATGGAAGCGATATCAATGTAATAAGTATTGAATCTCTTATTCTCATAATGTGGTTTAATTCATAATTCCTGCACAAAACTATATGTAAAGAGTTGAACGATATTCTTATTCTTCGGTTATTTTTATGCAAACGTTTGCGGGAACGTTTGAATTTTATGCAATCGTTTGCATGAATGTTAGCAAAAATTCATTAAATTTGCGATAAACCATGAATGACCGTATCTATGCTTAAAAAAAATAAGAGTATTACAATAAGGGATGTTGCAAATGAGGTCTGCATGTCTGTTTCAACTGTGTCAAGAGCCTTATCGGGGAACATAAACATTGCAGAGGATACGC
>CALCYA010000019.1 GCA_937906165.1 uncultured Bacteroidales bacterium
AAAGTGCTCCTCTTATTTGTAATTAAGAGGAGCTGTCACGGAGTGACTGAGGAGCAAAAACTATAACTTTAAATCTTAACCCCACTTGTGGGTTTAAATAGCGCACATTAAAGACTTAAGAACTCAAAGCTATTGTCTCCCTGTATTAGGGAGACGAGCGAAGCGGAGAGGGTCACATTAATCGTTAAACGTTGTTTAAGATCTTATAAACAGACGCTCCCTTAAGCCTTACACAACACACATTGAACGCTATTGTCATGTCGAGCGAGCACAGCGACGAGACATCTCAAGAAACATCGTAAGTTACGAGTTTTTTCGGGCAAAGCCCTCAACAACACGTCTCACACAGGGTTATTGACTTTAGCCCCTTCGGCTTTTTAGCTAAGGCTGACGACTCGGGCGTTGTAGGCGCAGACCGTTTTACCACCGACCTGCAGGCCGACACTATAAAAATTCTCCCCGGTTGCAATAGTCAACCGGGGAGAAATCATTGTGTAAAACTATTCGTTTATAGTTCTAAAAAGAGTCAGAATCAGTATCTTATTCCTCTTTGATATCTACAGATGGCCATGTCTTGCTTGTAACATAGCTCATACCATCGATACGCTTTATCAGCATCTGGCTCAGCGTACTTACGGCATTCTCGAATGTCATCGCCTCGTCACCGCAGTAACCGCCACTATTTTTGTCCATTGTATGACCGAGATTATATAAACTTGCACGGGTTCTCTTGCTCTTGTTGTCAAGCTGCCACATTCTCCAGTTCTCAGCCTCGCTTTGTTTGAGTTTCTCTGCCAACACCGACAATGTGCCTGCATATGATTTAAGCGCACCGCTTACCGCGCTCCAACGTTCAGCCGCAACATTCTTGAAAGTATTGCTCTTTACAAGCATTGGATACCACATGTAACTGCGGTCCTCCTTTACAGCTGTTGGCTCGTTCTTTGCACGGAAGCTGTAATAAGTCTTGCTGCCGAACCAGCTACTGCTTGCCTTTGCATGCTCAAGAATAGACTTTTTATAGTCATAATCAGTAACCGGATTACCATCAACAGGCAGTGTCAACCAGTCGAAATCCCAGATTGGTCCGGCATAGAGCTTGCCGTCGTTTATATACATATACACACTCTTTGGATGCTGCATCTCGCAGTTCATCATAAGCTCCTGAATGAGCCAGTAGTCGACCATACTGGTAATATCGAGAGTGTTGAATGCAGTTTCAAATGAAGTCTGGTTACCCTTGTATCCTGCATAGAGGTTATCTTCAATTCCGAATACAAGACCTTTTGCGTAATCAAGCATCTCATTGGTAGCCGCATCCTTGAACATGAACGGAACATAGTGCTTTGTTATGAACTTGGGATTCTCCTCCTCGTCATAGGCATCGTCACACTCAAACAGGTAGCCGCACTCGGCAGGAGCAGCACCGCTATCCTCATATGGGTCATTTATATCAAGGCGGTTACCGTCAATCTTTATCTGTTCGCAGAGATAATAGTTACCTACGTGAACACCGTTGTACACCAGCTCAACATGTTGTCCGCTTGGGTTCCACGCAAGACCGTCATTAGGGAACTGCTTCTTGAACACATCGGCAATACCGAATGCCACCTCGTTACGCATTATGGTGCGGTCCTTCCAATTGGCAAGCAGCACCCAGCGCTTGTGTGCCGGCATACCAAGCACTCTGCTTTTTTCTTTAAGCTTCACGGCAAAAGCCTTTTTAGGCATCTGCTGTGTAACATTGCCTCGTACGCGGGTAGAAGCATCGATAGCATCGGTATTTACAAGAGAACCATATTTGTCGCGCAGACCGATAGAACCGTCGGGATAATAGGCTGCAAACCAATCGACACCGCTCTCTTGTTCCCAATCACTATCTTTGGGTTGCCATTTTGCGCCAGTGGCAGCAAACCATGCATTGCTTGCATTGATGTAGTCAGAATTATTTTCGGTAGATGTTGTTCCGCTCTCCTGATTGATTACAATAACAGGCAGGCCGGTATTGGTAAGTTCAACATCATACATGGTCATCTCTCCCAGCTCGTTACCAACTGCGATCTGCTTATATTTAAAGAAATCGACCTCGGTGACACCGCTCTCTATAAGCCCGTCCTCGTATGCAATCATCGCACCTTCGGTGGTGGTGATTGTCGGCACCAGCTTGCGGTTGTTCAGGTAAGGCAGATAGAGAGTAATCTTCTGGTTCTCCTGGTCAATGGTACACACCTCCTCTGTTACGGTCTCATAGCCCGGTTTTCCTGTAGAGGTGTTGAACTTGAGTCTGCGGCCAAGAATCTTTCCGGGATTCTTTTCAACCTCGAACTTCATGCTCAATATTTTAATGTCCGATGTAGGTTTCTCCTCGGGTTGTTCCTCACTGTCATCACCGTCACCCTGTATGTTGTCAAACTCCACATCCTCAAAAGAGGCAAGATTAAGAGGGATATTGTACAAACCGCCCGCAATGTGGTCAACCGTTGATGTTGTCTCCACCGTTGCTTTTGATGTCGCTGTTTCAACAACGAAAGTGAGTTTGTCGCCCTTCTTTATAGCCGGCAACACGGTTGTATAGGCATAGCGTGTAATGCCGTTGGACAGTGTGGGGTTATTGCTCCAATAGAGAAGCATGCTGTCACAATCCTCATTCTGGGCGGCAAGTGTCAATGTGCGACGTTGCAGGTTCATAGTGAAGTTACCACTTATGTTACGGCTATTGTTAACCTTCATCGACACGCTGACAATCCTACCACCCTCAAGCGGTGTTCCTGTAGCATTGACACCAATCTGAAGGATAGATACCAAACGGTTGAAGTTAAACGATGTAGAAAGCAAATTAGAGCTGCGCACCGAACCTATGCGGTAGTCATAGGGAAGTTCGGCATTGGAAGTATGATACTCGCGTACTACAGGGATTGAACCCTTTACCTTGTCATACGATACGCCATTGTTCTCCTTGCTGTAGGGATAGTAGGCATACTTTGCCGAGCCGATGAGCAAACCGCGGAAAGTGACGCTCTCGCTGTTCTTTGTGTTTGTTCCGGTGAACTCGACATTCTTGCTGTAACTGCTGTACACGCCTATCTTTTCTTTAGGAAGCCACTTTGTACCGAAGCCCTCGTCGTAACCGCTGCCTTCAATGACTACCGTACGGGTATCTTTGACATCAATACTTGATTCCGAGTCTATAAACGGCGCTTCAAGGCCGGCCACCATCTCCACCTCATCAGGGACACTGTTGGCAATATCATCCTCGGCGCACGATACCGCCAGAGACAGCGCCAACAAGTAGCATAATCGTCTTAAAATTGGTGTTTTCATAATTAGTTATTTTTAAGGTTAATAAAAGCGACAATGTCGGAAGCAACCACTTGTGGCTACCTCCAACATTGTCATATATTCAAGAATTCTCTCTGCTCATCATAAGTTTCTTTTACATCGCAGCCCTTAGGCATCACTCTTCGTAGAACTCATTATTATTGCTGAGGATAAGTCCCAACAAATCATATGCCGGGTCACCTGATGTTGCCGTTATGCGGTCAATGAGTACAATACCCGTTGGGCCTGTTTCACCTGCTTGGATTTTCGCTACGACATGGTCATAGAACGCCTTGTTCAGGTCCGCTGCAAGGCCTGCGATATCACCGCCCTCACTGGCTCCACCCCACCATCCTTCACCCGGGTACAATGGAGTAACACTACTTGAGCTGCCTCCTGCCGGATAATAACCCGACAATGAGTTTATATAAGTGTATGTTCTGTCGGTATCGGCAATCGATTTGTCATATGTGGCACATACATGCTCCACCTTTTCATTGAATGATTCAAACCAATAAAAACGAATACCGAACCACGAGCGATATGGCACCTGTGATTCCACCACTCTTGCCCAATCCTGATACCAGCACTGTTTGCCTTCGGCATTGTTCGTATCAAAAGCAAAATCAGGTTCACCCCTTGTTATTGTATTGCTTCCTGATGTTGCAGTGTATACATTTCCGCTTAGCGCAAAACTCAAATAGGCACGTGTCATATACTTCTCCATAAATTCCGTATTGCCGGTTTCGGTAACATTATCACCGAAATCATTTACAGGCTTGCCGTTTACCTTATAGCCTCGGCGTCCCCAACGGTCCTTGCCCGTACCACAACCATCAATAAGTGTTATACCTGTCAATGGGTCACCGTCAGCATCACTGACCTCGGCAATAATCTCTACAGAATTCTCATAGTTTGTCCTTGCCTGCCCAACACTCTTTTCCACAGAACTGTAATAGTTATCACGATTAGCATATGACGGCTCTTCCTCACCCTGCTGATTTAAACGCGCAATGACAATCAGCTTGCCACGCGCCTGGGCAAGTGTCAGGTCTGGGGTATACTGAATGAGCCTACCGGCGTACTTGCCATCTGACAATGTCTGGAAATCGGTGTACATCTGTGCAAGTTCTTTTGCAAAAGCCTCTGAACAGCGATTGTTTGAGCGAGAACCTTCATTATCATTACCCTCCGATTGATAAGAGATAATAACTGCCGCAGTCTCTGTTGTGGTACTAATTACCTTATCAAGCAGTTCGGTCATCACAGAACCTACTGTAATATCTTTATTGTTTGCATCCTTTGCATTTGTATAACCATTGCCGCTACTGCTACCCACACGTACTGGCTGATCATATAGCGAGTTTCCCTCTCCGCTATTGAACGAGCGTTTACAAGCGAACTCGAATGCACGTACACCATATTTCCACAACCCTTCAAGGTTAAGAGTCTGTTGCACATAGTCGGCACTTGCAGTTCTTGTAAATGCACCACCTGCACCAGGGATTGAAAGGGCTGAAATTTTAGCTTTTTCAGGGCTTGGAATCTGTGACATCCACTTGCTGGCATCCATATCAAAATCACCTGATGGCAGAGTCAAGCCGTTGATACGAGTCTTCACATTTGCCTTGATGTCTGCATCGGCCAAAGTCTTGGACATCTCACCCACGCCGGCCTCCGAAAAACTAACCTTCAGATTCTCTGCAAGTACATTGCCATAAGTGCCGGGAAGCAAGAATGCTGTAAAAGTGATGCTGCAGCCCTCTTTTACCTTCAAGATACCATCTTTCTCGGCTGTCTCACGCAGACTGAAGTGTACACGCGCGCTGGCATCTGCATTCGCATTGCAAGTCACATAGCTACTGCCATCCCAATCTTCTTTCAGGTCAACAGAAGAAAACCTGCCTATAATAGGATTCACGCCATCACCCGCAATCCAAATATCTGATATCTGTTTCTCATCTTCATCTCCGTCAGTATCCTCAGGGAATGTCAAAGTTATCTCAACAGCAGTCACCATCGGGTAGAAAGTGAGGTCGACACCACCGTCGGCCGTGGTAGCAGTCTCCTTTGCAACCATAAATGCATTGCGCATATCAGGTGCTATAGTCCAGTTACCATTGCTATCTTTTGTTATATTCGCGCTACCCGGAGTCTGGTCAGCCGACAACAGAGCCTCAACAAAGACCTTTTCACCGTCTTTTACAAACCTCACACCTTCGGCAGAGGTAATGCTTCCCGGATTGCCCTGATATTCAGTCTGCAACATATCAGGAGATGGATATATCGCATAGAAATCATGGGCTTCGGTGCTTGACCAATGCAAAGCACCGACCTGATTCTCCTCTTTCTGCAAGTATGCAAAATCGCTAACAGTTGTTGACACCGCATCAGTTTCTGCAACCTGATAGGTCACATTATGGCGTGTCAGCTCATCTTCACCAGAAGGGTTGGCAGCCTGCGGGCTGTATATAAGGACATGGTCATCCTCAGGTATCCAATCAATATGCTGGAACTTGACAGTTTGGCCTCCCACTGTGCCGTCATACACAGTGCCATATACAGTTCGTGTATCTGAGTTTCCGCTCTCAAATCCGGCACGGCTTCCAAAAAGGACCTCGGTACCGACTTCCGCCGGTTCATAACCTTTATTCTGCATTATCTCGTCTTGGCAAGATACTGACACAAGTGCAAGAAAAGCAAACAAAAATATATACAATATATTTCTCATAATCTTTACATTTAATTTATTTCCATTCGACTTTGTTCCATTCCTCTACTGTCTCTACTTTAACCTCCTCGTAATCATGGGCTATAGTCGTTGCACCACTTTTCCTTGCATCATGCACCACCGAAGCGACACAGATTCCCTGCTCCATAGCCACCTGCTCCCTGAGGGTCAGTGGCTTGAGATAAATTTCTCTTTCTGTTTTCATATAGTTCTTTTTTT
>CALCYA010000020.1 GCA_937906165.1 uncultured Bacteroidales bacterium
AATTTTAAGTTATAA
Organism: uncultured Bacteroidales bacterium; assembly: GCA_937906165.1. Taxonomy (GTDB): domain Bacteria; phylum Bacteroidota; class Bacteroidia; order Bacteroidales; family Bacteroidaceae; genus HGM04593. The sequence goes on from CALCYA010000020.1 coordinate 16, forward strand.
GACTTAGATATTACCAGCTATTAGTAAGTATATAATATGGGAATTTCATGGCAAATCGAAAAGAAATAAGAAATAGCACAGCGGAGTTCCTAATCTTTCAAATTGAAGGGAAGGAACAAGGTGTGGAAGTCTATTATAAGGATAAAACAGTGTGGTGTACCCAGAAAGCTATGGGTATGCTGTTTGATTGTTCTACAGATAACATCGGGCTTCATCTAAAGAATATTTTTGCCTCCGGGGAACTTGAAAAGGAATCAGTTACCGAGAAAATCTCGGCAACTGCTTCCGATGGCAAGAAATATATGACGCAGTTTTACAATCTCGATGCTGTCATTAGCGTAGGCTATCGTGTGAACAGCATCCGGGCAACTCAATTCCGTCAATGGGCGACAAGCGTATTGCGAGAGTTTGCTATACGTGGATATGTTTTGGATAAGAAGAGAATGGAGAACGGTTCGTTCCTTGGCGAAGATTATTTTGAGCATCTGTTGGCTGAAATTCGGGAGATTAGACTATCGGAACGTCGATTCTACCAGAAACTGACAGATATTTATGCCACTGCCGTAGACTATAATCGGGATGCGCCGACCACACGATTATTTTTCAAGATGATGCAAAACAAGATGCATTATGCTGTTCACGGACGTACAGCCGCGGAACTGATTGTAGAACGAGCTGATGCAGAGCAGGAGCACATGGGACTTACTTCGTGGGAGAATGCACCAGATGGTAAAATCGTAAGGACAGACGTGGCAGTTGCCAAAAACTATCTTAAAGAGGTTGAACTGGCAGATATGGGACAGTTGGTGAATGGTGTGCTTGAATTGGCTGAAAGAATGGCAAAACGTCATATTCCAATGACAATGGAGGATTGGGCCAAACAGATAGACACCATTTTGGCTGCTGGTGGTAACGAAGTTCTACAAACGACAGGACAAGTGACTGCAGAACAAGCAAAAGAACATGCAGAAACGGAGTTTGAAAAGTATCGCATTATACAAGACCGTCTATTCCAAAGTGACTTCGATAGGTTTATGGATGCTCTTCCTTTTGAAGACGGTTCTGAAGAATAAAACACATGACCGTTCGAGCAATAATCTTTGCTTTAGCGATGTATTCCTTCGACAAATTTTTCAATTGGAAGAACAAAACTTCTTGAATAATAAAAATAAGACAGCGTGTAGCTTCAAAGCTATACGCTGTCTTGTTATTTGATTTTTCGTCTGTTTCCCGGATTACTTCACTTCCTCGAACTCGGCATCCTGGACGTCGTTGTTGTTGTCCTGCTGGCCGGCGTTGCTCTGCTGCTGTGTACCCTGTGCGCCCTGTGCGCCGCTCTGTGCGTACATCTCGGCACTTGCGGTCTGCCATGCGTTGTTGAGCTCTGCCATGGCGGCGTCGATACCTGCGAGGTCCTGTGCCTTGTGGGCATCCTCGAGCTTCTGTACAGCTGCCTCGATTGGGGCCTTCTTGTCGGCTGGAATCTTGTCGCCGAGCTCGTTCAGCTGGTTTCTTGTCTGGAATACCATTGAGTCTGCCTGGTTGAGCTTGTCGATCTTCTCGCGCTCCTTCTTGTCGGCATCAGCATTTGCCTCTGCCTCCTGCTTCATGCGCTCGATCTCCTCCTTGCTCAAGCCTGAAGATGCCTCGATGCGGATAGCCTGCTCCTTACCTGTGGCCTTGTCCTTTGCCGATACCTTGAGGATACCGTTGGCGTCGATGTCGAATGTTACCTCAATCTGTGGAACACCGCGACGTGCAGGGGCAATGCCTGTGAGGTTGAACTGGCCGATAGACTTGTTCTGGTTTGCCATTGGACGCTCGCCCTGGAGAACGTGGATGGTAACCTCTGTCTGGTTGTCGGCTGCGGTTGAGAATGTCTCGCTCTTCTTGCAAGGGATGGTTGAGTTCGCGTCGATAAGCTTTGTCATAACGCCACCGAGTGTCTCGATACCCATTGAAAGTGGTGTCACGTCAAGGAGCACGATGTCACCTACGCCACCCTCCTTGTTGAGGATTGCACCCTGGATGGCTGCGCCCACTGCCACTACCTCGTCGGGGTTAACGCCCTTTGAAGGAGCCTTGCCGAAGAAATCCTCAACAATCTTCTGTACGGCGGGGATACGTGTAGAACCACCCACGAGGATAATCTCGTCAATCTCTGAGTTGCTCAAGCCAGCGTCGCTCATGGCCTTCTTGCAAGGCTCAAGACATGCCTGGATAAGGTTGTGTGCGAGTGACTCGAACTTTGCGCGTGTCAATGTCTTTACAAGGTGTTTTGGACCTGATGCTGTAGCGGTGATGTAAGGGAGGTTGATCTCTGTTGAAGTTGTTGATGACAACTCGATCTTTGCCTTCTCGGCAGCTTCCTTCAAGCGCTGCAATGCCATTGGGTCTGCCTTGAGGTCTGTGCCCTCCTCGGCCTTGAACTCGCTTGCAAGCCAGTCGATGATTACCTGGTCGAAATCGTCACCACCGAGGTGTGTGTCACCGTTGGTAGAGAGAACCTCGAACACGCCGCCGCCGAACTCAAGGATTGAGATATCGAATGTACCGCCACCAAGGTCGAATACAGCAATCTTCATATCCTTGTTTGCCTTGTCGATACCGTATGCAAGAGCAGCTGCTGTAGGCTCGTTCACAATACGCTTTACCTCAAGACCTGCAATCTGGCCGGCCTCCTTTGTTGCCTGACGCTGGCTGTCGCTGAAGTATGCTGGAACTGTGATTACAGCCTCTGTAACTTCCTGGCCAAGGTACTCCTCGGCTGTCTTCTTCATCTTCTGGAGAATCATTGCTGAAATCTCCTGTGGAGTGTAAAGGCGACCGTCGATGTCAACGCGTGGCATGTTGTTCTCGTCAACTACCTTATAAGGTACGCGTGAGATCTCCTTGCTTACCTGTGCCCAGTTCTCACCCATGAAACGCTTGATAGAGAAAACTGTACGCAAAGGGTTTGTTACCGCCTGACGCTTTGCGGGGTCACCGATCTTGCGCTCGCCGTTGCCGTCGAATGCCACGATAGATGGAGTGGTGCGCTTACCCTCGCTGTTTGTGATTACTACGGGCTCGTTGCCCTCGAAAACTGCTACACATGAGTTTGTTGTACCCAAGTCAATACCAATAATCTTTCCCATAATTCCTATTTTTTATTTTATTTATTATTCAACTTTTGTAAAGGCCTGTTTGTTCGCCTTCACTGGTTATAATGCAAAGTGTGTGCCAAAAGCTTTTTCAGGTGTGAGACTTTGGCAAATCTGTCTGTTGTGGCACGATTTTGTGTTTGTTGTGTGACAATGTGGCAGACAAGGTGTCAGTCTTTTTCGTTGTGATGTCTTGTGATTGCCGGTTTCGGTAGTCTGAGTCATTAAATTGTCAAGATGTTGCATTTTTCTCTTTTTTATACTATCTTTGTAAAACGCAATTTGCAAAAATGGGCCGTGTTGTTACATGCCCGTTGAAACTGGAATAGAATAAATATATATATTATCAACTTTTAATCGTTTTGAGAGAATGGGAAAAGTTCTGATCATTGGAGCCGGAGGTGTGGCTACTGTTGCGGCGCATAAAGTGTGCCAGAATACTGATGTGTTTACCGAAGTCATGATTGCCAGCCGCACAAAAAAGAAGTGCGATGCACTGGCTGATGTGCTGAACAAGAAGTACGGAACAAACGTGCAGACGGCACAGGTGGATGCGGATAGTGTGGAACAGCTTGTAGAACTGCTTGGCGCATACAAGCCCGATATCGTGATGAACCTGGCTTTGCCATATCAGGATCTTACCATTATGGAAGCCTGTCTGCAGACCGGTTGCAACTATCTGGATACCGCCAATTATGAGCCTAAGGATGAGGCTCACTTCGAATACAGCTGGCAGTGGGCCTATCGCGAACGTTTCGAGAAAGCCGGTCTTTGCGCCATCCTGGGTTGCGGATTCGATCCGGGCGTGACCAGTGTGTTTACCGCCTATGCCGCAAAGCATCACTTCGATGAGATCCACTATCTGGATATCGTGGACTGCAATGCCGGAAATCATCACAAGGCATTCGCCACCAACTTCAATCCCGAAATCAATATTCGTGAAATCACCCAGAAGGGACTCTACTACGAGAACGGAAAGTACATCGAGACAGAACCGATGGAGATACATCAGCCATTGAACTATCCCAACATCGGTCCCCGCGAAAGCTATCTCTTGCATCACGAGGAGATTGAAAGCCTTGTCATAAACTTCCCGACCATCAAGCGTGCCCGTTTCTGGATGACCTTCGGCCAGCAGTACCTGAACTATCTGGATGTAATCCAGAACATAGGCATGAGCCGCATTGACGAGGTGGAGTACAAGGCGCCAAAGGCTGACGGCACAGGTGAAGAGGTTGTGAAGATTGTTCCTCTGCAGTTCCTCAAGGCGGTTCTTCCTAATCCGCAGGATCTGGGCGAGAACTACGAAGGTGAGACATCAATCGGTTGCCGCATCCGTGGTATCAAGGACGGCAAGGAGCATACATACTATGTCTACAACAACTGCAGTCATCAGGAGGCTTATCAGGAGACCGGTATGCAGGGTGTAAGTTATACTACAGGTGTTCCTGCAATGATTGGTGCAATGATGTTCTTCAAGGGCTTGTGGAGCAAGCCGGGAGTATGGAACGTTGAGCAGTTCGATCCGGATCCGTTCATGGAGCAGCTCAATGTTAAGGGTCTGCCATGGCACGAGGAGTTTGATAAGGATCTTGAGCTTTGATCCTTGCACAATATAGTCATATCGTAATTTTAGAAAATAAATGGCAAAGAAAGAAGAATTGGAAAACCTTGCAGGCAATGAAAAGCTCCGCGCTTTGCAGGCTGCAATGGACAAGATAGAGAAGAACTTCGGCAAGGGCTCGATAATGAAGCTCGGCGACGACAGCTTCGAGGATGTCGAGGTGATTCCTACAGGCTCGGTGGGTCTTAACGCTGCACTCGGTGTGGGCGGTTACCCACGTGGCCGAATAATAGAGATTTACGGTCCCGAGTCATCGGGTAAGACAACATTGGCAATCCACGCCATTGCTGAGGCACAGAAGATGGGCGGCATCGCTGCCATCATCGACGCCGAGCACGCTTTCGACCGCTTCTATGCACAGAAGTTGGGTGTGGACATCGACAACCTGCTGATATCGCAGCCCGACTGTGGCGAGCAGGCTCTGGAGATTGCCGAGCAGCTTATCCGTTCATCGGCTATCGATATTGTTGTCATTGACTCTGTTGCAGCGTTGACCCCTAAAGCCGAGATTGAGGGCGAGATGGGTGACAACAAGGTCGGTCTTCAGGCGCGCCTCATGTCACAGGCGCTCCGCAAACTCACCTCTGCAATCAGCAAGACAAAGACAACATGTATCTTCATCAACCAGCTGCGTGAGAAAATCGGTATCATGTTCGGCAACCCCGAGACAACTACCGGCGGTAACGCTCTTAAATTCTATGCTTCGGTGCGCCTCGATATCCGTCGCGTGAGCCAGCTCAAGGATGGTGAGGATGCTGTCGGCAACTCTGTACGTGTCAAGGTTGTGAAGAACAAAGTGGCTCCTCCGTTCCGCAAGGCTGAGTTCGACATCATGTTCGGCGAGGGTATCTCACGTACGGGCGAGATCGTAGATCTGGGTGTGCAGTACGGTGTCATAAAGAAGAGCGGCTCTTTCTTCAGCTACAACGAGACCAAGCTTGCCCAGGGACGTGACCGCACAAAGGCGCTTATTGCCGACAATCCCGAGCTTGCAGAGGAACTTGAGGCAAAGATTGCCGAGGCAATGAAAGGCGGCGTTGAGGAGGCTGCCGAGTAAGGAGTATCAGTAACTAATTTTTTATTAAAATACTATGAAGAAATCCATTTTGTTTGCAGCGCTGGCGTTTGTTGGCCTCGGCGCTTTTGCACAGGAGGAAGCCAAGTCTCCTGATTTCACTGTGGTAAAGGAGAACCCTATCACAAGTATAAAGAACCAGAACCAGGCAGGTACATGCTGGTGCTACTCTTCACTCGCTTTCATCGAGTCGGAGTTGCTACGTATGGGTAAGGGCGAGTATGACTTTGCCGAGATGTTCATTGTGCACAATACATATCTTGACCGTGCCGACAAGGCTGTACGCACACATGGTGACATCTCTTTCTCACAGGGCGGTTCTTTCTATGATGTTGTCTATGGTATGGAGAAGTTCGGTCTCGTTCCCGAGGCTGAGATGCGTCCAGGTGTAATGTACGGTAAGGAACTGAGCGTTCACAACGAGCTTTCTGCAGTTAGTGATGCTGTTGTTGCTGCAATCGCAAAGGGCAAGCACCGCAGTCTGCAGGTTGACTCTGAAGGCCAGCCACTGTGGAAGAAGGCTATCACAGCCGTTCATGACATCTATCTTGGTGTACGTCCTGAGAAGTTTACATACAACGGTAAGGAGTACACTCCGAAGTCATTCTATGAGTCATTGGGCCTGAAGGCTGAGGATTACATCTCTTTGACATCTTACACACATCATCCTTTCTATGAGCCATTCGTTCTCGAGATCCAGGACAACTGGCGCTGGGCTGAGTCTTACAACCTCCCTATCGACGAGTTGATGCAGGTGTTCGACAATGCTATCATGGAGGGTTATACTATCGCTTGGGGTAGCGACGTAAGTGAGGCTGGCTTCACACGCGACGGTACAGCAGTTATGCCCGATAATGCAAAGAAGGCAGATCTCGAGGGCTCTGATATGGCAAAGTGGCTCAAACTGAGCGAAGAGGAGAAGAAGAACACTCCAAAGCCATCAAGCGAGAAGTGGTGTACACAGGAGGAGCGCCAGATTGCATATGACAACTGGGAGACAACTGACGACCACGGTATGCAGATTTTCGGTATCGCAAAGGATAAGGACGGTGTTGAGTATTATATGGTAAAGAACTCTTGGGGTGAGGCCGGCAAGTACAAAGGTATCTGGTACGCATCTAAGGCATTTGTTCGTTACAAGACTATGAACATCGTTGTTCACAAGGATGCTATCCCAAAGGATATCCGCAAGAAGCTCGGTATCAAGTAATAGCTACAGGCGCAGTGTCGCTCAATGAGTAGCGATACAATACAACAAAAGCAGCTGCAGACAAATCTGCGGCTGTTTTTGTTGTATTGTATTTGTCAGGTCGTTTATAATTTGATATGTTGGGTTAATCTTTTTACGGGAGTGGTTGATTCGTTTTTTTGGGGGGATGTCGGACATTCTCGGGCAACGGGTAGGGAAAAATGTAAGCATTTTGTTAATTACTAAAAATATTAGTTAAATAATTGTAACAAATAATTCTTGGTTCTTTGCAATCTTTGAGAATCCTGTCTATTTGGTTTTCTTTGTATGTGGGTCTATCAATAGCCCTGCAGATGAGTGGGTAGTCTATGAGAAAATAGGTGGAGTTGTTCGGTAGGAATGTTGTTTGGCTGTTGTTTTATTGTTTATATTTGAGAAAAACCTCGAATATATACTGCACTCGCTGTGAAATGTCAAAGTAGACTTTGCCTATCTCGCTCGTTTGTTACTATATTTG
>CALCYA010000021.1 GCA_937906165.1 uncultured Bacteroidales bacterium
GGGTACTCCTTGTCAATGGCACCCAGCAGCTCTTTCCACTCATCATCGTTAAGGTAGTATTTGCCTTTAGCGGCCTTCTTTACCTTCTCTATTATGTCTTTGGCATTGCCGGCGATTTTATTCATCAAAGTAAGCTTTGTCAGTTCACGGTTCTGTGCCACAAGCATTCTGAAATCATTCTCGGCTGCCTCAAGCTGATTGGTGAGCTTTGAGTTTGTAGCGTTCAGTGTTGCCAGCTCCTTCTCTTTCTTTTCAATCTCGCTCTCTTCCTTCTCAATTTCTTTCTCCCTTATTGAGATGAGCGCCTTTGCCTGTTTGATGTTCTCCTCCATGTTCAGTATAATGCCAAGCAACTGATTTTTTCGACGGTAATAGTGAACGGCGCCTACAAGCAACAGGATAATACTTATGGAAGCCACCAGCAGCGTCCAGAACCTTTGCTGTGCGGCATTTTCCATTATTGCCGTCTCTTGCTCCTTGTCGCGCCGGTACCGGTAGAAGTTATTTGCATTTGTAGTGTGCTCAAAGTTCCTCTTGTCAATGACAGCCTCATTGGCATTTATGAATTTAATGGCATAGTCCGCAGCCTTCTCATACTCCCCTTTGGCTACATAGTATCTTGTGAGCCATCGTGCAGCGTCGTATTTGGATTCAATACGCCTTGTCGTGTTGTAGAGTTCTGATTTGACAACGGCTGCACTATCAGCAGATATGAAACTCTCATAATACATAGCAAGGTTAGTAAGATAGTTGAATGGCCTTGCCTTTTCGGGAAGTTCTGCTAATAACCTGTGACAGCGTTCTGCTTTTTCCCTACAACCATAAACAGAATATTTGCCTATTGCATATGCTATTATATCTGCGTTGCTTGGGCATATTCCTTTTGCTTCAATCAGTTCCAATGCCAGGTCTGCGTATTTTATTGTTTGTATGGTATCTTCAATCTCATGATAGCTACATGATACACTCATATATGTCCTCTCGTTCACTGTTTTGAATTTCTCGGCAATATCAAGTCCTTTTGTTGCGGCATCAAGTGCACTGCTATAGTTAAGTTGTTGATTGTAAAGATAAAACAGCTGCGAATATGCATTTTTCCATAATGCACCGTCAATATCGCTGTTGCTCTCGGCAACCTCAGCCGATTTAAGGAAATATGTCACCGCATTAGGATAATCGTTAAGGTCGCGGTATACACTGCCCATGTAATAATAGGCCTCTTGCAGCTCTTCTGCTGTACCATTCTCCTCAAAGTAACCGCACACTCCCTTTATTGGTTTTATTGAGGTATGCGTTATGTATGCCTTGTCGTGCAACCTTATATCAAGCAATGCGAATTTGTTGCGCATATACTCACTTTCATTGTCAAATAGTGGCTTTATTGAGTCAAGCCTCTGCATCGCAACCTTTGGCAGTGTGTCACCCATAGCCTTTATATCACTCAACTGTACAAGCAATGTCTCATTCTGCTGTCTGCTGCACGATGTACAAAGTACAATTGCAAAGATTATAATCCTTAAAATACATTTCATATTGCATACAATTATATTCGCAGGAGCAAATTTAATATAAATTAATGAAGCATATATAGTTTGTTTGTCCGAGTATGTCCGAGCACGTCTTTTACGACATCTTTGAAGAGAAAAAACATTGACATTACAATTCGCTGACATCTAATAAAATATACAGGAATATTAAAAATTATGATGTTATTCGGACAACCTCGGACAACAATTTCTTTGTTGATAATTTTTGTGTTTCTACATTTGTTCAAAACAAAACTAAACCATTATGAAAAAAATTAATGACAAAACAACTGTTGACAGGTTGTTCAATGGACTAATATGATTATCTATAACATAAGACCAAACATCTAAGACAATCTTTTATTTTCAACACCTAAAAAGTTTCTATTATGAAAAAGTTTTATTTATTTCTTATTCCGCTTTTTGCGATAAGCCTTTGCTTCACATCTTGCAGTGACGATGAGGAAGAAGTTATTGGTTATGAAGCCCCAATGGTTTTTGACAACTATAAGGTCATATCAAACTATGAGTTTGAATTGAGCA
>CALCYA010000022.1 GCA_937906165.1 uncultured Bacteroidales bacterium
ATTTTCGCTTTGTTACTCTCTTTTCCTAAATCACTCAACTTTTTGCTTAGCCCCCCAGACTTTGCCGGTGAGCCGGGACTGTCGATACTGCCTTAAAATTCGTAAAAAAGAGGTACCATCCATGTACAAAAAATCTACACGTTATCCAAAATAGGGCACATTAGTCCTTTTTTATTTGTTCTATTGTTTATTTTGACTAACTTTGTCGCAAGATATAACAAAAAGACAGAAACGGAGATAAAACACTATGAACAATATATATCTTAAGAAAATCCCCTTGCAGGGGTTCGCAACAATACAGTCATCACTGCAGCAGTTCGTGCAGCACGCCTACCAGATGCAGCACACTTCAATATTCTTCTGCTCAAGCGGCGAGGCGCTCTTTACCATCGACGGCCACAAATACCGTTTCACACAGGGAGAGCTCATCATCTGCCCCATGGGCTCAAGCATACTGCTGCTTGACATCACAAGCGACTTCTCGGCGCGTCTGCTGGGACTCTCGAAGCATATATGGTTGGCAGCACGCAGTGCCTTCAGTCCCGAGACAATGCAGCAGATAGAATGCTTTCCACACCAAGGCTGCAACAATGAGCTTGAGAGAGAATTCATAACAAACATATTCCGCCAGGTAGACATCATGGATATTTCGGCCGAAAAAGAAGAGGACACCGAATTCTGCCGACAGAACATAATACTTGCAGTCAATTCACTACTGCTGTACATTGAGCGCATAAACAAGGAGAAGAACAACAAGGCCAAGGAGCACATCAGTGAGAGCAAGGACAAAGTCTTCTATGAGTTCCGTACACTGCTCACAAAAAAATTCCGCGAGGAGCGTTCAGTTCAGTATTATGCCGACACGCTGAAGATATCCACACGTCACCTCAATGCAATATGCCAGCGCACAAGCGGCCAGAATGCTAAGGAGATTATCGACCACTACACAATAATAGAGTTGCAGGTGGCCCTTATGTACACCCACAAGAGTTTTCAGGAGCTGGTTAACGAGTTCCGTTTCCCCGACCAGAGCTATCTGAACCGCTATTTCAAGCGCCATACAGGATACTCCCTGTCGGAGTTCCGCAGCAAGGGAGTGATGGTAGATTAAAAGATATAAAGCCTAAAGGGGCGACAATGTCCGAAGGGCTATTATGCGACAAAGGAGGACTGCAGGTCCTCCTTTGTCGCATAATGGTTTAGAAGCCCTTACCGCCTTTTGGGCTTTTCAAGCATAAAGCAACATAAAAGCAAAACTGCATAAAAAGCGGGAGAGTAAGGCTTGCGAAAAATTCGCCGATGGGAGTTTAGTTTCCTAAAGGCAATAATATGGGAGTTGTCCATTTATACAAATATCTACTGCGATGGTGTCATCCCGACAGAGCGCAGCGACGAGGGATCTCAAAAATATCGCGAAATAAGAGATTCTTCACATTCGTTCAGAATGACATGATACGTTTTGGACAACATCTATATTATTAGTTTCCTAAATGACCATCGGCAAATTTAAGCATAACGCAACAAAAGTAAAACTGCATAAAAAGCGAGAGGGTAAGGCCTGCGAAAGTTTGAGGAACAGGAGTTTAGTAAACCTAAATGACTGTTCAGCAAACTGAGCGTAACGCAACAATCTCGTTTTTTATGCAGTTTTTATTAGGCTTCGCCCTTATACGGCGCCCCCGGCACATACGCCCCACGCTCGGGCATACGTATCTCACCGAACTGAGCCTCGTACTTCATGATGTTATCCTGCAACGCCATTGCAAGACGTTTGGCATGCTCGGGTGTCATCACAATACGTGACTTGACCTTTGCCTTTGCCACACCTGGCATCATACGTACAAAATCCAATACGAACTCCGATGTCGAGTGCGCAATTATCGCAAGGTTAGCGTATGTACCCTCGGCAACATCTTCTTTAAGTTCTATCTGCAATTGACTGTCTTTGTTCATTTCCATAATCTTAGTTAAAAGGAACTCCGGCAGGAGTAAAAGAGACAAGATTAATATCAAACACCAATGTCGAGTTTGCAGGGATTCCTGAATACTCTGTAGAGCCATACCCTAACTCCGACGGAACATACACCCTCCAGATATCACCTGTGGTGTTGGTTGTACCGGCAACCATATGCTGGACTGCAGTGCTGAATCCCGTCACAGTTCCGGCAAGAGAGAACTTTACCGGCACATCAAAGGCCGGGTCAAGCTCACCGCTGTATGAGGCATCGAACTCAAAACCTTTCGGATAGCTCTTTGAAGGTATCAGACGACCGCTGTAGTTCACGAGCACAGTATCGGTATATGCCGGTGAAACAGTGCCGTCACCGGCCTGCAACACATTGCAATAGACATAATACTCGTTGCTCCACTCCTTGCTCTCATCAAGGCCGGTGGCAAGGAATACCTTCCAGGCACCATCGGCATTGGCACGCGCAACGGTTGCGATTGAATCGAGGTACTGTTCGTTGCGCTTTTTCCAATTACCGAACTCCGGAGTCTCTTCAGTCTCCTCGCACGACGTAAATGCAAAGAGCATCATTGCAAGCAGAGAGAGTAATTTAATATTCTTCATATTATGAAAGTTTCTTCAAGAGTGATGTGATGCTTACGCTATCCTGGATAAGGTTACGCAGGTCGCTGATGGCAACACGGCGCTGCTCCATGGTGTCACGCTCACGCAGAGTAACCATACCGTCCTCAAGAGTCTGGTGGTCAACGGTAACGCAGTAAGGAGTACCGATGGCATCCATACGACGGTAACGCTTGCCGATAGAATCCTTCTCCTCATAGTAACAGTTGAAGTTGAACTTGAGTTCGTTCATGATCTCACGTGCCTTCTCGGGCAGACCGTCCTTCTTCACGAGAGGAAGAACTGCAAGCTTAACTGGAGCAAGGGCTGCAGGCAGACGGAGCACGACACGTGTCTCGCCGTTCTCGAGCTTCTCCTCGCAGTATGATGCACACATGATGCTCAGGAACATACGGTCGACACCGATAGATGTCTCGATTACATACGGAGTGTAGCTCTCGTTTGTCTCGGGGTCGAAGTACTTGATGTTCTTGCCCGAGAACTTCTCGTGCTGGCTAAGGTCGAAGTTTGTACGTGAGTGGATACCCTCAACCTCCTTGAAGCCGAACGGCATGCGGAACTCGATGTCTGTTGCAGCATTAGCATAGTGCGCAAGCTTCTCGTGGTCGTGGTAGCGGTAAGCCTCATCACCGAAGCCAAGAGCCTTGTGCCATGCCAGACGTGTCTCTTTCCACTTGTTGAACCACTCGAGCTCACTGCCCGGACGTACAAAGAACTGCATCTCCATCTGCTCGAACTCGCGCATACGGAAGATGAACTGACGTG
>CALCYA010000023.1 GCA_937906165.1 uncultured Bacteroidales bacterium
TTTAATGTTTTGTCTGTGTTAAAAAGATATTCCCCCTATAGTTTGCAGGTGAGCCGATGTTATTCCTCAAGTTCGCAGCCGTAGAACATGAAGTCCTTTTCGGCAACATCCTTTGGGAATGTGTAGTAGGTCATCTCGGCGCTTGAGCACACCTCGCCGTTGTACCTTATCTCGGCTTCAATGAATACGAACACGCGCTTTACCTCCTTTACACGTCCGCGTATCTCAATCTTCACGTTCTCGCCTGTAGGTATGGGTTTCCTGTACTTGATGTTGAGGTTGGTTGTCATGCCCGATGTCTGGAACTTGCGGGCGATAATCCAACCGCCGATCTCGTCCATCAATGTTGCCTGAATGCCGCCGTGCAGGGTGTCCATCCAGCCCTGATAGTTGTGTCCTGGTGTCCATATCGATACTATGTCATCGCCGTCCTCGTGGAACTCCATCTTCAGTCCGTATGGGTTTGACGGTGCGCATGCAAAACAGTTGTAGCCCTTATCGGTAAGGTCTATCCATGGATTCTTTATCTTTTTCATATTGCGTATAATGTTTCCGCAAAATTAGCATATTAAACCGTTATGCTCCGTTTTTTTTATTCTATTTAAATTTTCTTAATACTTGAAAGGTGATTTTGAACACTCTGTTTCCTGCTTTTTATTAATTTTGCCAGTGATAAAAACATAAAAAAGATGAAAAGAATATTTTTTACATTCGTGGTGGCCGTAATGGCCTCTGTAGCTGCCAATGCGCAGTTGCTTTATAAGATATCGGGTAATGGGCTCAATACTCCTTCTTATATAGTGGGAACATACCATCTTGCTCCTGCTTCGTATGTCGATTCAATCCCCGGTGCACGTGCTGCCCTTGAGACGGCAGAGCAGGTGTGCGGAGAGTTGTCTATGGCCGAAATGAGTTCCCTTGAGGGTACACAGAAGGTTATGGCTGCAATGATGTTGCCTGACGGTCAGTCGCTCAAGGATGTCCTCTCGGAGGAGGAGTTTGCAAAGTTGGATGCATTCATGGCTGATGTCATGGGTGTCGGTCTCAGCAATCCTATGGTAGGTGCGCAGCTCGGCAAGATGACTCCTATGGCAATTGCTACCCAGCTGCAGCTGTTGCAGTATATGAAGATGACTCCGGGCTTCAACCCCAACGCCCTTATCGACAGCTATTTCCAGACAGAGGCTTCAAAGAACGGCAAGCCGGTGATTGGTTTCGAGACAATGGATTTCCAGATATCTGTGCTTTATAAGGGCCGTAGTATCGAGCGTCAGAAGGTACAGCTCATGTGTATGATTGACAACCGTGAGTATGAACTTATGATGATGAAGACCCTTACCGAGGCTTACTTTGCACAGGACATTGCCAAGCTTCTTGAGGTTACAGAGGAGAAGCTCGGTAACAAGTGCGACAGCACTCCCGAGGAGGATGAGGCTCTTATCTACGGCCGCAATGTCGATTGGGCCGAGAAGATGCCTGCAATCATGGGTGACAAGTCTACGCTGTTTGTTGTAGGTGCCGCGCACTTGCCGGGCGAGCGGGGCGTGCTTGAGCTCTTGAAAAAGAAAGGCTATGCAGTTGAGGTGGTAAAGTAATTGACAATAATATGAAAGAGGCTGACTAAAAAGGCTCTTTTGTTGTTACGCTTGCCCGAAAAATACTCATTTACGCTTAGTAAACTGCGTTTTTTCGGGCTTCGCAAGCCTAAAAATAGCTCTTTTTATCCAACCTCCCTACAGAAAGCGGGTGACCTTTTGGTCACCCGCTTTCTGTAGCCTATTTTATGTGGTTGTGGTTATTTGTTGCTATTCTTATTGCCAAGGACATAGCAATATGTTGTTAACGATATTTGTTATCGTTTTTTCTGATTTTCACAAATAGTTGCAATTGATGTCTTTGGGGTGTGGAAGTAATTTTGTAACCGAAAAACAAGGATTATATGGTTACATTTTTACGCTCATTTTTTCTTTTGTCTGCACTCCTGTTCTCATTGCCGTCGGTGGCAGGGAATGTGAAGCTGCGCGGTACGGTAACAGCCAAGGGCGAGGGTGCAGTTCCTTATGCCACAATAGGTGTGCAGGGTAGTCCGCTCGGCACGTACGCAGGTGTTGACGGCTGTTATGAGCTTGAACTGCCCGAAGGGCGTTACCTTCTTGTAGTTACGGCTGTCGGCTTCGAGACATTCCAAAAGGAGATTGTCGTGGGCAAGAATCATCCTTATATACATGATGTGGAGCTTGAACAGACGGACCTGTTGCTCGATGATGTTGTGGTTACGGAGTCGGCATCGGGCGTGTCACGCCTGAAGCGCTCGGCCTACAATGTCGTGGCGCTCGATACAAAGGATTACCTCAATACCTCGAAGAACCTGAGCGATATCCTTGCAAAATCTCCGGGTGTGAAACTGCGCGAGTCGGGTGGCGTGGGTTCTGATATGAACATCATGCTTGACGGCTTCAGCGGAAAACACGTGAAAGTGTTTGTCGACGGTGTTCCGCAAGAGGGCGTAGGCGCTTCGTTCGGCCTCAACAACATCCCTGTCAACTATGCAAAGCGCATCGAGGTATACCGAGGTGTGGTGCCCGTACAGTTCGGTACAGACGCAATGGGCGGTGTGGTGAACATCGTTACGGGCAAGGCACGTCAGGGTTGGGCTGTTGATGCGTCATACTCTTACGGCTCATTCAATACCCACAAGTCTTTCCTCAACTTCAGCAAGGTACATAGGAACGGCTTTACATATGAGGTGAACGCCTTTCAGAACTATTCCGACAATAATTATAAGGTGAATGCTCCTGTCGAGGATTTTGTGACGGGCAGCATCGAGAAGAAGAAACTCTACCGCGTGGAGCGGTTCAATGATACATACCACAACGAGGCTGTGGCCCTTAAAGCCGGCTTTGTTGACAGACCGTGGGCCGACCGCTTGATATTCGGACTTACATACTCGCAGATGTACAAGGATGTGCAGACGGGTGTGCGTCAAGAGATTGTATACGGCAAGAAACACCGCAAAGGCTCTTCGCTGATGCCGTCGCTTGAGTATTCAAAGAGCAACCTTTTTGCTGATGGTCTTGACCTTTCGCTCACTGCCAACTACAACCGTAATACCACAACAAACGTAGATACGGCCTCATGCAAATATAACTGGCGCGGCGAGACAAGAGTGCTGAACTCTCCGGGTGAGCAGTCACACCAGCATATGCGTTCCCGCAACGACAACTGGAATGCTACTGCAACCGTCAACTATCGTCCGGGCAGGAGCCATACTCACCTGTTTACGGCACATCTCCTTTTCAATGCTTTCAGGCGTTCGAATACCTCCTTGTTGTTGCCGCAGAGGGTTGAGGACCCAATTGACAAGGTTACACGCAAAGGGGTGGCGGGCTTCTCTTACCGCCTTATGCCGTCGGAGAAGTGGAACGCGACGGTTTTTGCAAAGCATTACAGCCTGTATGTGGGCGGTCCTATGGCTACCACAAGCAATGCCGATGATTATGCCCGAACCAACCGTAGCCTCAATGCTTTCGGTTATGGTGCGGCAGGAACATACTTTATCATGCCGGGCCTGCAGGCAAAGCTCTCGTACGAAAAGGCTTACCGCTTGCCCACAATCGATGAGATGTTCGGTGACGAGGACCTTGAGATGGGTGATATCGGCATCGAGCCCGAGAACAGCCACAATGTGAACTTCAACCTGAGCTACAGCGGCAAGTTCGCCTCTCACGGGGTGTATGTCGAGGGTGGCGTGGTGTACCGCGATACACGCGATTACATCCAGCGCAACATCGTGGACCTGAGTGGTGGCAAGGCTGCTGCAACATATATAAACTATGGCAAGGTGCTCACCAAAGGTTACAATATCACAGTGCGCTACACGCTCGACAACTGGCTCTCGGTGGGCGGCAACTTCACTGATATGAAGGTCATTGACAATATGAAGAGCGCTGTGGGCAGCTCGGTACCGAACTTAGGCTATGGCGAGGAGATGCCGAATCTTCCCTCTCTGTTCGCTGACTTCGATGCCTCATTCTATTGGCACGGGCTCTTTGGAAAGGGTAACCTCCTTACCCTGACATACGACGGCCGTTATGTCCGCGAGTTCAGCTACTATTCGGCAAAGATAGGTGCCAACAAAGGCGATTATATGGTCCCCGACCAGCTGTCGCATGATATAACCCTCTCGTACAGCATAGGCGACGGGCGTTACAACGTATCACTCGAGTGCCGTAACATAACTGATGAACGGCTGTACGACAACTTCAGCCTGCAAAAGGCCGGCCGTGCCTTCTATGCCAAGGTACGCGTGAGATTAGGAAACAGATAAATAATGAATATAAATGACAGAATGATGAAAAGACTACTTGTTAAAAATCTTCTTTTTGCCGCAGCTGCGGCAATGGTGTTCGCTTCTTGCTCAAGTGATGATGACAACGGTGCGGTAACGCCGCCTGCGAATGATGTCAAGCCGTATGTCATTGCGGCTACAGTTACGATGTCAAACAACAGCACTCCGGTGCTGCTTACAGCCTCCTCGCTTGATGAGGGTGTAGTGTCACCTGTCAATCAGGGAACGGTAACGGATGCCGCTTCGTATTGGGTGTTCCATGGTACAGACTATCTCTATGGCCTGGCCTACAATCAGGGCAATGCCGGCCTGACACGTTCTTTTGTCATGGGCGACGACTACAGCATCATCGCACGCGACAAGGAGTATGCGGTGAACCGCTTCACAACATACGGAATATATGACAAGTATATCATTACAACATCTACAGGCAATGGCTCTGCCGAGTGGGCCGATGCCAACGGTTATATCCCAAAGATGTTCCTTGTCTCTTACCTGAATACCGAGGCCGAGACTTACCGTTCCAATGTGGCCGAAAAGAAGTATCTTGCCGAGAATTTCCTCGGTAACGGCGAGTATGTCACTCTGGCTGGGTTCCAGCAGCGTGGAAAGCAGCTTTTTGCTGCGGCAGTGCCAATGGGGTTGAGCCAGTATGGTGCGGCGGCCGACAGCGGCAAGTGGGTGAAGTACCCCGACCTTGTAAAGACCGAGGACGGCGGCAGCAACAGCAGCTCATACAAGAAGGGTGAGCTCCAATGGACGCAATATCCCGACGAGTGCCATATTGTCATTTTCGATGATGAGACACTCACTTCAAAAAAGATAATCACAACCGACAGGATCAGCTATGCCTGCGGACGTAACAAGTCACAGTATTACCAGATGATTTGGGCTACAGAGAACGGTGACATCTATGTGCTTTCTCCGTCGTACGCAAAGACAATGGCCGATAGCCGTCAGCAGACAACGCTCCCGGCAGGTGCGGTACGTATCAAGGCCGGTGAGGATGACTTTGACAGTAGCTACTATGTGGATATCGAGGCGCTGTCGGGTGGTCGTTCGTTCCTGCGCTCGTGGTACGTGGGCAACGGTCATATGCTGCTGCAGATGTATGACGCTCCGTTCACTCCCGGAGGCAAGGCGCCTACAGCATTGAGCCTTGCCATTCTTGATGTGAATGAAGGAACGCTTGAGTTTGTAGAGGGATTGCCCGAGACACTGTCGGCATTCGGCAAGGCTCCTTTCATGGAGAACGGCTTTGCGTACATGCCTGTCACCACAACCGACGGCTATCCTGCAATATACAGGATTGACCCCTCTACAGCAACAGCCGCAAAGGGTGCTGTCATAGAGGTCACTTCGCTTGACGGTGTGGGTAAATTGTTGCCGTGATAAGTAAATTGTCAAAATTTTTTCTACCTTTGTATCTACGATGGTAAAAATTGGAAATAATGAATAATTTCTTCAAAAAACTGCACCTTTGGGTCTCAGTGCCTTTCGGTATTGTAATAACCATAACCTGTTTCACCGGTGCATTGCTGGTGTTCGAGAGTGATATCGTTGCCCTTTATAACAAGGACCTTACGGCTGTTGTCCCTATGGGCGACCCATTGCCTGTGAGTGCTGTTGCCGAGAAGGTCGAGGCTGGGCTTGCCGATGGAGTGGAGGTGACGGGAGTCGTTGTCTCCGGTGATCCGGCCGAGGCATATAAGGTGAATATCTCCAGGCCGAGCCGCACAGCGGTGTATTTAGACCAGTATACCGGTGAGGTAAAGGGTAAGGCTGGGCGTCTGCCGTTCTTCAATACAGTGCGCCGTCTGCACCGTTGGCTCATGGATACACGTCCGGCTGATGGCGGTATCTATTGGGGCAAGATGATTGTGGGTGCCAGCACTCTGGCTTTTGTGGGTATACTCATCACCGGTATTGTCATCTGGTGGCCGCGTAACCGCAAGATGCTGAAGAACCGTTTGAAGATTGTCATGAGAAAAGGCAAGAACCGTTTCTGGTACGACCTTCACGTGGCAGGCGGCTTCTATGTGGCACTGCTGTTGCTTGCCATGGCGCTGACAGGCCTTACATGGTCATACGAGTGGTACCGCGACGGCTTCTATTCAATGTTCGGCGAGGCGACAACACAGACTGCTAAAGGCAAGGATGGCGGCAGGGCCGTAAAGTCCGAGAGGATTGCTGTTGAGAACGGTGCGGCTACAATGTTGAGCCTTCCTGCTGATACAGCAGCCGTGCAGCCTGACGCAGTGACATCTGCAACAGTGCAGGCCGATGCCGTTACGGCTGCCACAATGCTCAGTGCCGAGGAAGAATCGGAGTACTATAGTTGGCAGAAGGCTCTTGAGGCTGTTCAGGCTAAGTATGCCTCTTATAAGACAATAACCCTTACCGACGGTACTGCTTCTGTAGCGTTGGGTGGCTTGGGTAACCAGCGTGCCAACGACAAGTACAGTTTCAATACCTCAACGGGCGAAATAACATCTTCTAACCTCTATGCCGATACTCCTGTCCGCAGCAAGGCAAGCGGTTGGGTAAGGACAATCCATGTAGGTACTTGGGGCGGAATGGTGACAAAGGTCCTATATTTCCTTGCTGCGCTTTTGGGCGCGACACTGCCGCTGACGGGTTATTATTTCTGGATTAGGAGGTTGTATAATAAGAAGAAAAGAAAAAAATGAAAGTGGCTTGAAAGAGGATTGCTGTGCAAGCATTGTGCTCTTTTACCCCCTCAGTCACGACGTGACAGCTCCCCCTGATTGCAATCAGAGGGAGCGCCTTTTTTTATATCCGTTGAATCCGTTGGGTTCAACGGAGCGGTTACTAAATTTGGTTCACCTGCAAACTATAGGGGGAATATCTTTTTAACACAGACAAAACATTA
>CALCYA010000024.1 GCA_937906165.1 uncultured Bacteroidales bacterium
TGTCGGGATGACAGGTTCGCGATTTGATTTAGCTTATATCGAACTCACGTTATTTATATTTCCAAATTCTTTGTAAATTCAAATGGTCTTCGGTAATGATATAGATGTTGATCCATGACTGATAAATCATAGTATCGGTGTCATATCGAACGAATGTGAGATATCTAAATCTTCTTTTTTTTTGAGATCCCTCACTGCGTATCGGGATGACATTGTTCTACCGGAACTGCTATATTGTTGCTCGTTCTATCAATCGAAGAAATTCTTGAAGCGGCGGAAAATCTTGTCCTTTATTCCTTCGCTCGGTCTGAAATTCTCGGAATCCTTAAACTTCTCTATACACTTCTTCTCGTCCTTGTTCAATGTCTCGGGGATGTAGACGCTGATGTTTACAATGATGTCACCGCGCCCGTAACCGTTGAGCACCGGGAGTCCCTTGCCGCGCAGGCGCATCACCTTGCCGGGCTGTGTACCGGGTTCAATGGTTACCTTTGCTTTACCGTCAATGGTAGGCACTTCGGCAAAACCTCCGAGAATTGCAGTCGGAATGTCAAGCAACAGACTGTAGATGAGGTCGTTGTCCTGACGTACGAGTGTAGGGTGGTCCTCCTCCTCGATGAGTATCTGCAAGTCTCCGTTTATGCCGTTGCGTTTGCCGGCGTTACCCTTACCGCGCATCGTAAGCTGCATGCCCTCGGTAACACCTGCCGGAATCTGTACCTCAACAACCTCTTCGCCCATTACAATGCCGTCACCGTTGCAATGCGGACATTTGTTCTTGATGATTTTTCCCTCGCCTTCGCAACGTGGACAGGGTACCTCGGTACGCATCATGCCGAAGAAGCTCTGCTGGGTGCGTACAACGCGACCGCTACCGCCGCAATCGGGGCAGGTCTCTGTTGCGTTGCCCTCGGCGCCGCTGCCGTGGCAGTGAGGACAAGCAACGTATTTCTTGAGCTTGAACTTCTTTGTAACTCCGTTGGAGATATCCTGAAGGCTCATCTTTACCTTTACACGCAGGTCGGCTCCTCTGTTCTTCGCAGGGCGTGCACTTCTGCCGCCACCGCCACCGAATCCACCGAATCCGCTGAATCCTCCGCCACCGCCGAAGATGTCACCGAACATTGAGAAGATGTCGTTCATGTCCATGCCGGCACCGCTGAAGCCACCTGCACCGCCCAATCCTTCGTGTCCGAACTGGTCGTAACGGGCCTTCTTGTCGGCATCGCTGAGTACGCTGTAAGCCTCGGCGGCCTCCTTGAACTTCTCCTCGGCCTCCTTCTTCTCGGCATCGCTCTTGTCGTGCTGCTTGTCGGGGTGGTACTGTATCGCGAGTTTGCGGTACGCCTTCTTTATGTCATTTGCCGATGCGTCCCTGCTGACGCCCAGCACTTCATAGTAATCTCTTTTTGCCATATTGTCCTATTATTCGCCAACAGCAACCTTTGCGTGGCGTATTACTTTGTCGTTTAGTGTGTAGCCTGCCTGAACGCAGTCGAGTACTTTGCCCTTGAGGCTCTCGTCGGGGGTGGGTACCAGGGCAATCGCCTCATGGAAGTCTGTGTTGAATTCCGCGCCCTCGGTCTCTATCTTCTGCAGACCGTTCTGCTTGAGTATGCCCACGAACTTGTTGTAGATAAGCTCAACGCCTGTGAGTATCTCTGCCGCGTTCTCGTCCTTTGAGAGGTTGCTGAGCGCGCGCTCAAAGTCATCAAGTACAGGAAGGATAGCCTCCATGACGCGTTCGCCGCCGTTCTTGACAAGCTCGGCCTTCTCCTTGATTGTACGTTTGCGGTAGTTGTCGAACTCGGCAACCTGACGCAGGAACTTGTCCTCGAGTGAAACAATCTTCTCGTTGGCCTCGTCGAGCTCTTTCTGTAGCTTCTCCTCGGCTGTCAGCTCAACATTCTCCTGCTCAGCATTCTCCTGTACGTTCTCATTCTCTGTGCCGATATTCTCATTTACGGCATCTTCCAAAATCTCCTTATCTTTTTCGCTCATATTTTCAATTATTTCTTTCTTTTCTTATAACAAATAGCTTGCCAATGAAGTTTTTGGCAGAAATCTGCCGCAAAGATACTCTATTTGTGTGACACCCGGTGTCAAATTGGCAGATTATTGATTTCTGTGCCAACACATTTTTATAATTGGTGCAGAATGTTTATTTTTGTGCAGAAAAGTAATACTTATTATGAACAAACTTGATTTTGGAATATTTTCACTCTCGCTTGTCTCTCCCTTTTTTGCACAGGCGGCAGAGCCCGTAGAGGACGGAAATGAGAAAAAACCTAATGTGGTCCTTATATATGCCGATGATTTAGGTTTCGGTGACCTGGAGTGTTATGGTGCAAGGGGTGTCAAGACTCCTAATGTCAACCGTTTGGCTAATGATGGCTTGCGTTTTACGAATGCCCATGCTGTTGCTTCGACAAGTACCCCTTCGCGCTATTCCCTGCTTACGGGAGAGTACCCTTGGCGCAAGCCGGGTACGGACGTTGCGGCAGGTGATGCAGCTATGATTGTAACCCCGGAACAGTACACTGTTGCCGACGTGTTCAAAGAGGCCGGCTACACGACTGCTGCTTTCGGTAAATGGCATCTGGGACTTGGTGCCGAGAGCGGAAAGCAGGATTGGAATGCCCCGATTTCGCCGGCTATGGCAGATATCGGGTTTGACTATTCGTACATTATGGCAGCCACAGCCGACAGGGTGCCGTGCGTGTTCATCGAAAACGGAAAGGTGGCGAATTATGATGCAGAAGCGCCCATTTATGTGAGCTACCGCCGGAATTTCGAGGGAGAGCCCACGGGACGTGAGAACCCTGAACTTCTCTACAACCTGAAACATTCGCATGGACACGACATGTCTATTGTGAATGGAATAGGGCGCATCGGTTATATGAAGGGTGGTGGCAAGGCACTGTGGAAAGACGAGAATATTGCCGACAGCATAACATCGCATGCTGTGGATTTCATTAAGGCGAATAGTGAACGACCGTTCTTTATCTACTTTGCTACCAACGATGTACATGTTCCGCGTTTCCCACATCCACGTTTCCGCGGCGCTACTGACATGGGCTTGCGTGGCGATGCCATAGCACAGTTCGACTGGAGTGTGGGCGAAATTGTTCGTGCGCTTGAGGAACAGGGTGTTCTTGAAAATACACTGATAATACTATCCAGTGACAATGGTCCTGTGCTCGATGACGGTTACGCCGATGCGGCCGAGGAACTTGTCGGTGACCACTCACCTACGGGCGGTCTGCGCGGTGGCAAGTACAGCACTTTCGAGGGTGGTACACGTGTGCCGTTCATAGTACATTGGCCTGCAATGATTAAAAGTCCGGCTGTTAAAGACGGGCTTGTGTCGCAGATAGACTTCCTGGATGTCATGGCTGTCGTAGCCGGGGTTAGTGACGGCAGCTCACTGTCGCCTGATGGTGCTCCAGCTGAAGCAATGACATGGCTTGGCGCCGATGACAACAGCCGTCCCTTTGCTGTGGAAATGGCTGCAAACCACACTCTGTCATTGATAATGTTCGGATGGAAGTATATCGAGCCGAAGGGTGGCCCTGCGATGGTTCCCTGGGGCCCGAAAATTGAGACCGGTTATTCAACGGAGCCACAGTTGTTCAAGATGGTAGGCGGCGAGTATGACGAAGAGAATAATATGGCGGCAGAGAATCCTACAATGGTGAATGGCATGAAGTCAGTGCTTGAGACAATACGCAACGAAAGAGGTTATTATATACAATGCCGATGAAGACGGGACTATCGGATATTCAGTGTCAAGCGCTACGCCGGCTTGACATAGAGAAACTCAATGCTATGCAGCTTGCTGCCCTTGAGCAGTGCCGCAGGAGTGGCAGTATGGTGCTTCTCTCACCCACGGGAACAGGAAAGACATTGGCCTTCCTGCTGCCGTTGCTTGAGCGTCTCGACCCCTCGTGCAACAAGGTGCAGGCTGTTATAGTATTGCCGTCGCGCGAGCTTGCCCGTCAGGTGTCCGAGGTGTGGCGTGCCATGGCAACACCGTTCCAGATGACTGCCCTCTATGGCGGACGTCCGCTTGAGCAGGAGGTTGCTTCACTTGGCGGTGCATCAACGTCGGTGATTGTAGGTACTCCAGGGCGTTTGCTCGACCACCTGAACCGTGGCTCTTTTGCTGTTGACAGATGCACTCATCTTGTTATAGATGAATTTGATAAATGCCTTGAGATGGGTTTCCATGAAGAGATGTCCAAACTCATCGACAAGCTCCCTGCTGCAAAATCGCGTTTCCTGTTGTCGGCAACCGATGCCGATGAGATTCCGCAGTTTGCCGGCGCTGCCGAGGTAGACAGGCTCGATTTCCGCAAGGGTAGTGGGCAACCGGCTGTGCGTACCTCATTCTATACAATAACAACAACCCCCGACAAGCGTCTTGAGAAACTTTTCTCGTTACTATGTTCGTTCGGTGGCGAGCCAGCCATCGTGTTCTGTAATTTCCGCGAGACGGTGGACGAGGTGTACAAATACCTTACGAAGGCCTCGCTCCATTGCGTTGCATATAACGGTGCCATGGAGCAGAAACAGCGCGAGCTTGCCCTTTACCGTTTCACCAGCGGCTGCTCGAATATATTGGTGAGCACCGACCTTGCCGCGCGTGGCCTTGACATAAAGGATGTGAAGCACGTGGTGCATTATCAGCGTGCCCTCTCGGCCGATATATTCACCCACCGCAACGGCCGTACAGCCCGTTGGGAGGCCGACGGCTCGGTATATATGATTGCGTTCGAGAATAAGGAGCTGCCCGATTTTGTCCCGTCGGAGCTTGAGGAGTATACACTACCCAAACGCAATACCTTGCCGCCGTTACCCGAGTGGACCGTGCTGTATGTGGGCAAGGGCAAACGCGACAAATTGAGCCGTGGCGATCTTGCCGGTTTCTTTATCAAGAAAGGAGGGCTCAAACCCGACGAGGTGGGCACAATCCTTGTGTTCCAGGATTATTCGTATGTTGCAGTAAAGCTCAACCGTATGCGCGGTGTCCTGAAAAAGGTCGAAGGGGAGAAAATCAAAGGTGTAAAGACAATTATAATGCCTGCCAGAGGACGGTAAATCAACTGCTGCAGTGCGTGGTTAAGTGAGTTGTGTGAATAACTGTATCTTTCCAGTGCGCAGCCACCAACTTGTCAAGTTTCTCCTTGTTACTCTCGAATAAACTCTCGCAACTGCACAGCAATAGTGTGCACGTAAGCAAAAACATTAATTTTGTTCTCATTCCTCATTATTGTTTTTAAACCATTTTCTTCCGTACATACCAAAATATTTAAATTCTTCTGTCATATCACGCAAGGCACTAAATCTGGAATCTTTTTGCATTTGGAATTTTGCATCATTTCTTCCTCTTTTTATCAAATACTTGCAAGTGCAGAAAATTACTCCTTTCTCATCATCGCTTGCCATAAAAAGAGAAACCTCGTGCACAAGCTTCCCGTCTTTCCAGAAATGTATTCCCTCTTCTTCATATTTTTTCTCCCTTACATTCCAATATTGGTTGTTCATATATTCTTTTACGTCATCTTTCTTTTTACTATATCTGTTGTATTTTACATACACCATAGTATCCCATTCGAATGGCATAATCTCAGCAAAGTCGACGATGCACATTGTTGTGTCTTTTCCTTCTGCTTTCCATTTTTCCCAGTGCGCAGCCACCAACTTGTCAAGTTTCTCCTTGTTACTCTCGAATAAACTCTCGCAACTGCACAGCAATAGTGTGCACGTAAGCAAAAACATTAATTTTGTTCTCATTCTCTTCCGTTATTATCTAATTTCAAAATACTGTTATATATATCCATGTAGCTTTGGTCACTCATTTTTTTCTTTTTTATGTAATATAACCCATCTTTTTCCATTTCGTATGCGTATAGGCCGTTTTTCCAGAATTCATCCAATACAAGAAGAGCAATCTCTTTTATGCTTGATTTTTTGTTGTTGTGGCCTAACTTCCTTCCAATCCTGTTGTTGAGCAGGTCG
>CALCYA010000025.1 GCA_937906165.1 uncultured Bacteroidales bacterium
TGTTACTCTCTTTTCCTAAATCACTCAACTTTTTGCTTAGCCCCCTAGAATTTGCAGGTGAGCCCGAATTCCTCCAACAATCATGTGTTGCCAATATTTTAATAATAAATATATATAAAAGTTAATTATTTTATGTAGATTTGCAAAGAATACACCCTTGTAGGTGAAGACATAAATATAAAGTGCATTAGCTTTACTATCTTACTGATGGGAGCATTTTGCTCCGGCAGGGCTGGCCCTTGTCAAACTTGGCGGTTAAATCAAAGGAAGATTAGTAGCAAAGTTGATGCCCGCGCTGTATGCGGCGTGGGCAACTTGCTTATCTATCTTCCAGGTAACGCCAAGACCTCATCAGTGGATAATGTTAAGTTGTCCACGTTTTTTTTGTCCCTATAGATGGGGTGCAATACAACAAGATATATAAGGCCTTAAGCCTGCAATTTGTTTGTTGCCAAACTGTAATTTGTCATTAATCAAATGAATTTATATTACTAACCTTAAAATGTTTTACCCATGAAGAAGATTTTTTCTTTATTGTTGGCAGCTCTGTTCGTCTCGACACAGGCATACGCCGACAAGGTAGTCGCTTCGACAACATTGCCTTCTGAGGGCAAGCCGGAGCATGTCTACTCAATGGTGAACGGTAATGGTGCCTATGTGGGCCCGACTACCGCACCGGCAACAGATGTGAATGGTCTCTTCGCCTTCTATGCTGTAGATGGTGTTGACGGCGCATATTACATCTACAGTTACAACGCAGAGCAGTGGCTTGGCTATACAAAGGCTGCCAACTACTCATCAAAGAAGGGTTTTGTTACTATGTCTGATGCAAAGGTTGAAGGCGCTTATTTCAAAGTCAACAACTATGCCGACGACAACTATGAGATTGCTCCTTACACAACAGGTGGCAATGCTGCTTCTATCTATCTCAACTACTACCAGGGTGTAAGTGCCAATGCAGGTACAACACTCGGCCTCTGGACCGACAATGGTGCAAAGGATGCCGGTAGCCGTTACACATTCGCGGAGTTCGTGATAGTTGAGCGCACTTATACTATCAGTGTTCCTGAGGGTGTTACAATCACTATTGACGGCAAGGAGTATTCCGATGGCTCTACAATCACAGTTGAGGGCTCACTCGACAAGGGCAAGGTTGCTGTTTCTGCACCTGAGGGCAAGTTCGCAGTGGTTTCTATCGACGATGTAAACAACACTATCACAGTAAATGTTGCTACACTTCCCGTACAGGCCGATAGCGAGCCTTATGTGAATGCTTGGGTATATCCTAAACAGCAGGACAACGTAGGTGCTGCAAAGATGGATGAGGCCGACGGCGTTTATACACTCAGCAACAATGTCCTCGCTGCAAGCTATATGAAGGTGGGTGATGCTCTCTACTTTGCAGGTTCAAACGCGATGAATCTTGTTGCAGGTACAGAGCCTTTCACAGTTGCTTTCGGCAGCGGTGACAATGTTCCGGCTTCGGCTATGACACTCAAGAGTGTGGAGACTGAGACTCTTGCTGCAGATGCATCGGCAATTGGCGGTGCTGAGCACTTCGCAGGTGTACAGTTGGTCGCAAACTACGAGTACACATACAAGGAGACAAAGATTGAGATTGTTTGGCGTGCAGTATTGCGCGACGGTAGCCACTACCTGCGCACAGAGATGGAACTGACAGGAGTTGACGCTGTCGACATGTACAACATTATTCCAATGATTTACAATGTTGACACAGAGGCTGCAGGTTCTGCTCCAAGAGTTGTGGGTAACACACGTGGCGCTGTGCTCATGAGCGACAAGATCTTTGCCGGTCTTGAGACTCCTACAGCATACAATACAGTCGGCGAGGCTACAGGCGATGTTGACCCATGGGAGCTTGCAGACACAAAGAGTGCTTCTCTCACAGCATCTTCTTGGACACAGGTTGCTGCAGCTGATGTTCCAAAGCGCGTTGAGGAGGCCACTGGCGCAAACTATCCTAACGTCTACGCATATGATATGGAGAACGTTGCCTTGAAGGAGGGCCAGAAGGTTGAGATTGAGGTTAAGTATACAGGCGGTAACCACCGTCTGAACTTCGGCGGTGCCGTTTTGCTTGCTTCAAACGGCGATATTGCAGCTGTAGACTACCATAGCGGTTATTCCGGCGGCCAGCACAGCAACAATACATTTACATATACCGTTCCTTTTGACGGCACATTCGCTCTCCGCGTATTTGTTGAGGACAAGACCGAGTCTATCGATGCTTCAAGTACAATGACTGTGAAGATTTACAATGCCAAGGAGGGTGTTGTCGTAAACACAGCAATCGTAGGTATCCAGGGTCTCTGGAGCCGTAACACTACACTTGCTGCAGGTGACACATGGAAGGTTGCCGCAGTTGTAGGTCTTGTTGCACAGGACGGAACACAGAGCAAGGAGAATATCCGTGAGACACAGAAGCGCCGTTCATTCCTTGCTTACAGCGAGCGCGAGCGTGCAGTGCCCTGGAGAACATTCCCACACTACAACAGCTGGTACGAGCTCAATATCAACCGCAACAATGCGGCACCTGGTCAGGAGCATACCAACTTTACAGCTGAAGATATTCTTGGCGTGATGGAGCAGTGGAAGGAAAATTATTTTGACAAGTACGGAGAGGGCATTGCAGCTTTTGTAATCGATGACGGTTGGGACAACTACGGTCCTTGGACATTCCACAGCGGTTTCCCCAATGAGATGCGCGATATGTCTGTATTGGCCAAGGAGATGAACGCCGGTATAGGTGCTTGGTTGGGCCCTGTAGGCGGCTATGGTCAGAGCGGAAACTATCGCCGCCAGTACTGGAGCGGCAAGGGTGGCATGCAGCTCTCTAACCCTGCTTACTATGAGACATACCTTGCTGCTGCAAACAACCTGGTATGTCAGCAGGATGGTGTGGAAGGCTTCAATCCCGAGACTGACAATTATGTATTCTTCAAGTTCGACGGTATCTCAGGCCAGTTCTCTGCTGTAGGTCCCGATGCCGGCGATACAGGTAACGAGAATGCCGAGGGCATTATCCGTCTTGAGCAGTACGTTCGTGAGAACATGCGCGAGGATATCTTCTTCAACACTACAGTAGGTACATGGGCTTCTCCATTCTGGTATCAGATTTCAGATGCTACATGGCGTCAGGAGAATGACCACGACCGTATCGGTAACAACAGCATCAACCGTGAGAACTGGATTACATACCGTGACCGTCTGGTTTACCAGAACTATGTACAGAATTCTCCGATCTGCCCGATCAACACATTGATGACCCACGGATTCATCCTTTCAGTAGATGGTCCTCCAGCAAGTGATTCAAGAGATTACAATGCTGTTCTCCGTGAGCTCCGTTGTGCATTCGTCTGCGGTTCGGGAATTGTAGAGCTTTACACCAACTGCAGTCTTATGAACAGTATCAACGGCGGTAAGCTTTGGGAGGATGTTGCAGAGTGCGTAGCATGGCAGAAGAAGAATGCCGATGTATTGCCCGATGCTCACTGGGTAGGCGGCAATCCATGGAACGGAAGCAAACAGGAGATTTACGGTTGGGCTTCCTGGAACGGTGCCAAGGCAACTCTTGCTCTCCGCAATGGTGGAAACAACGCCCAGACATATACATTCACACTGCGTGAGGCTTTTGAGATTCCTGCAAACATCACAGGTGCAATCATCCTCAACAAGTCATTCAAGGTGCAGGATGCTCTTGAGGGCTTGACAGAGGGCGCTGCAATCGACATCGACCAGCAGTTGACAGTTACTCTTCCCGGTAGCACTGTATTTGCATTCGACGGTATCAATGCCGACGCTTCACAGGTCCCTTTTGAGGTGTTGAGCTACAGCCCTGTAAAAGATGAGGCTATCAGTACAGTACGCCTTAACTTCAACTATGATGTGAAGACTGTAGAGGGTGCTGAGGCTGCTGTTGCTCTTTATGACGAGGCAAAGGAGAATGTCGTTTCAGAGGCTACATACGTTGTAGAGGGTAGCGTCGTTACAGTTACTCTTGCAAATGCAGTGAGCACTCCGGGCAACTATTTCCTGGTTATTCCCGAGGGCCTCTTCGTCCGCTCTAACGACGACAAGGCTTTCTCTGGCGAGTTTGCAATTACAGTTGTTGCTCCAGAGCCAATAAAAATTGCGTCTGTTTCTCCAAGCGAGGACATCTATTCTCTCTCTATAATAGAGGTGGAGTTCAGCAAGGAGGTGGTTGATGCAGCTGCAGGTGCTGAGGTCGTCCTCAACAATGCTGCCGGTGAGAAGGTTTCTTCAGCTTCATACAGCGTTGCCGAGAAGGTTCTTACAGTGACTCTTGCCCAGGAGGTTACCACTCCGGGCGAGTACACTCTCGTTATCCCTGAGGGTGTTGTAAAGGGCGCTGCTGTAGGTGATTCTTTCAGCGGTTCTGTAACTCTTGTTGTTGAGGAGTTTGATGTTTATGAGCCTACATACAATGGAGACAGAACAAACACAGGCCGTGTAATCCGTGCCATCACTCTTACAGCTGCTTCCGGCGAGAACAGCTATACTCTCACAGATGATGAGCAGGCACAGGATTACACCGACGCCACAGCTGTTGCTGTGTTCCTGGTCGAGCCAGGCGAAGAACTCACAATTTCATTCGACAAGATCGGTTCATGGATACATCAGTTTGTGTTCATAGACTTTGACGGTGACGGCTTCACAGCAGGCATTGCCGAGGGTAGCGAATGGGCTCCTGCGGAGGACCTTGTTGCTTACTCATTCTACAACAACGACGGTGCAAGTGACGAGAGTGGCTGGAACAGTGTAGGTACTGTGATTACAGGAAACAACCGTAATACTCCCGAGGTTCCTGCATTTAAGGCTCCTGAGACAGCCGGTACATACCGTATGCGCGTTAAGCAGGACTGGTGTAACATTGACCCCGCCGGTGATGCAGACGGCAAGTTCGGTGACTTCAAGCAGAACGGTGGCCAGATCATCGACGTAATGCTTGAAGTGGCTATTCCCATTGGAATCCTGAATGTAAATTCAGATTCAGCAGTCAAGGGTACCTATGATGTCCATGGCCGCAAGATTGAGCAGATTACGGCTCCCGGCCTTTACATTGTCAACGGCAAAAAGGTACTTGTAAAGTAACTTTTTGCTATCGGCGAGCTTTTCAGTGATTGGTCGCACGCAGCACCGGTGTAACTGGTGCCGTGCGGGTCACGAAAGGAAAGCGAGCCAACGGCAATAAGATACCAAAAAGGTACTTGTAAAGTAACTTTTTGCTGTCGGCGAGTTTTTCAGTGATTAGTCGCACGCAGCACCGGTGTAACTGGTGCCGTGCGGGTCACGAAAGGAAAGCGAGTCCAATGGCTATAAAATACCAAAAAGGTACTTGTAAAATAGTTGGATGATGTAGTCCAGTCTATATCGTAAAATAATCATGAGCCGGTGTAATTGTGGGATACCATACATTATAACCGGCTCTATTTTGTACTTGTGATGATTTGATTTTATATGAAAAGATTTTTTTTATCAATCTGTTGCTGTATATATACAATTCTGTCATTGGCGCAGACATTGCCATTGTTCTCTAATGATGGAACAGATAATTGGTATTATATTGAGTTTGATATCAACTCGACAGTTATACAAGACATTGGTGTGGGACAGGAACTCCGTAATCGCGTGGCTGAAGAAGGAGAGGAGGGACAGCTTTGGAAATTCATAGGTGATGAGAATTCCTGTACTATAGTTTCAAAAACAGGACGTTACCTGTTTTATAATAACGAGAAAAACCGTTTTTATGCATCCGCTGATGAAGCTACTATAATGAAGATGGTTGCTACATCGGCTGGCAAGTGGGAGTTGCAAATATATGACACTTCGCTTGCGCCGTCTGCTAACCCTGACGCAGTTGCCATTGTGATATATAATGGTAGCGGCATTGACCACTATCTTGACGTTTGGAAGCATGATTTCAATGCTTGTGCATTGAATTTTGTTATGGCTGAAGATATGGCTTTCACAACCCAGAATGCTCCTTCTCCAGTCCCGGAGGTAACAATCTCCGGCTCGAAAACAGCACCGGAAGAACTGTTGGCTTTATGGTATGATGCTCCTGCAACGAATTGGGTAAAGGAGGCTTTACCAATAGGAAATGGTGATATGGGTGCGATGATTTTTGGTGGTATAGCTCAGGACCGTGTACAATTCAACCATAAGACACTGTGGAAAGGCTCATCAAGTGCTACAGATTTGGGTTCATATCTTGCATTCGGAGATTTGTATATAATAAACCGGAATGCCAAGATGGCTACAGAGTATCGTAGAGAACTTGATCTGTCGAAGGCTGTTGTAAATGTGGAATATACATCGGATGATACAGAATATAAACGTGAGTACTTCTGCAGTAATCCGGATAATGTGATTGTAGTAAGATATACAGCTTTTGGCAATGAAACTCTTTCACTTGACTTGCAGTTTATTAATGCGCAGGGCTCCCGGGCTGTCTACAGTGCAGAAGGTGCTGTCTTTAGTGGTACTTTGGGAAACGGTATGAATTATCAGGCTGTTATGGCTGTTGATACTGACGGCGGTACTATAAACTATGATAAGCGTGCTGTAACTGTGGATGGTGCACATGAACTAATTGTTTATATTGCTTGTGGTACTGACTTTGACCCATCTTGCGATAATCATCTGACCGGTGATGCGGTGGCATTAGACAACTCGCTTCGAGAAGCCGTTGTTGCTGCAAAGAAGAAAGGTGTTGATGTTATCAAAACCGCTCACCAAACTGATTATCTCTCGTTGTTCGGGCGTTGTAGCTTTGAACTGTATGGTGCCGCAAATTCCCTGCCTACAAACCGATTGTTACAGAAAAACAATGCCGCATCTACAAAAATGGTAGATATGCTGATGTTTCAGTATGGACGATACTTGACTATAGCATCTTCACGCGGAATCCCTGTACCTTCCAATTTGCAAGGTATATGGAATAAAGACGGCAATGCTCAAAGTGATGCAGTGTGGGCTTCGGATATACATTCAAACATAAATGTACAGATGAACTATTGGCCTGTAGAACCTACCAATTTGAGTGAATGTCACATGCCTTTCCTTGATTATATAAAGAATGAGGCTTTACGTGCCAATGGCAGATGGACACAGAATGCACGCGACCTTGGTGTGAATAAGGGATGGGTTGTCAACACTGCCGGTAACATTTTTGGTGGTTCGAGCAGTTATAAGATTGGTAAGTATTCTGTTGCCAACGCATGGTATTGTACCCATTTATGGCAGCATTTTGCATACACATGTGATACTACATTCCTTAAAGAACATGCTATGCCTCTTATGAAGAGTGCTTGTGAATTCTGGTTCGAGAGACTTGTGCCAGCTCAGAATGGTGATGGTTCGTTGGAGTGCCCTAATGAGTATTCGCCTGAACAAGGATTTGTACAGAATGCTACAGCGCATTCGCAACAACTTGTTACAATGCTTTTTGAACAGACTTTGCAGGCAATCGAGGTACTTGGCAACGATGCTGCGCTGTGTGATGAAGTTTTTGTTGCAACATTGCAGGATAAGTTGCAAAGGCTTGATAAAGGCTTGAGGATTGATGGTAAAGGTATGCTGCGTGAATGGAAATATCAGGAAAATACACCCAATATAGGTGCCGGAGAGAACTATTTTGCAAATGATGAACAGAATGTATGGCAGTGTCATCGTCATACATCACATCTTATGGCACTCTATCCAGGTTTTGGTATTAGCAAGGGTATTGATGAGGATATATATGATGCAGCAATAGCATCGCTTGATGATCGTGGTGATGTAGCGACCGGTTGGGCAAGAGCTTGGCGTATATCGTTATGGGCAAGGGCACGTGACAAGAAGCGGGTTTACAAGACATTGAGAGGCTTTGCGCACCGTACATCAAATCTTAACTATGATTGGAGTGGGGGATTGTATGACAATATGTTAGATGCGCATGCGACCAGCGTCTTCCAGATTGAGGGTAATTTCGGTGCTACTGCAGGTATTGCAGAAATGCTTTTGCAGAGCCGACCAGACTCTATCGTCCTTCTTCCGGCACTTCCGTTCGAGTGGCCCGAAGGTGCTGTCAGAGGGATGAAGTGTATTGGTAATTTTGAGGTGGAAATAGAATGGAAAGACAGGAGGCCTGTAACACTGCGTGTTGTGTCGCATAGCGGAATGCCGCTTACTTTGGCTTATCCTAAGATTTCAAAGGCTGTTTTTTCTGCAATGCGGGGTGACAATCCACAAGTGACATCAAATAACGACAACTCCGTCTCTCTTGAGACAATGAAAGGCGGTGCATATCTTTTTGATTTTTCCGAGTTGGAATGGGATGATGTTGCAGATGAGACTGTTGACTATGTCCCTACCAATAATGGTAAAAGAACAAATTCCGGTCGTGTAATCCGTGCCATCACTCTTGCAGGTGCATCATCAGGTGAGAATAGTTACACTCTTACAACAGAGGAGCAGGGACAGGATTATACAGATGCTACAGCTGCCACAGTTTTCAAGGTAGAGGCCGGTGAGGACCTTAACATTACCTTTGACAAGGCGGGTTCATGGATACACCAGTACGTGTTCATTGATTTTGACGGTGACGGCTTCACTGCAAGCATTGCCGAGGGTAGCGAATGGGCTCCTGCGGAGGACCTTGTTGCTTACTCATTCTACAACAACGACGGTGCAAGTGACGAGAGTGGCTGGAACAGTGTAGGAACAGTGATTACAGGAAACAACCGTAACACTCCTGAGGTTCCTGCATTCAAGGCTCCTGAGACAGCCGGTACATACCGCATGCGCGTTAAGCAGGACTGGTGTAACATTGACCCTGCCGGTGATGCAGACGGCAAGTTCGGTGACTTCAAGCAGAACGGTGGCCAGATCATCGACGTTACTCTCGAGGTTGTCGACGCTACAGGTATCAAGGAGGTTGAGGGTGATAATGGCGTGAAAGGTGTGTATGACCTCTCGGGCCGCAAGCTCGAGATGGTTTCTGCTCCCGGCGTTTACATCGTTAATGAAAAGAAACTGCTTGTAAAGTAAATCTATATTACAAAGAATATAATCCAAGAATGGGCGGCTGGGTTCGCCCCTTCTGCTTAAAACAGATATAACATGAACAAAAACAATGGAAGGTTGCTGTCACTTGATGTGTTGAGAGGACTGGATTTGATGCTGCTCGTCGGTTTGCAGCCCGTACTGCGTGTTTTTCTGATTGAACTTGATTGTCCGGCTCTCAACGATACTCTGCTTTATCATCTTGATCACGCAGAGTGGGAGGGTTTGCGTGTGTGGGATATGGTAATGCCGCTGTTCCTTTTTATGTCGGGAGTGACAATGCCTTATTCCCTCCCGAAGTACAGGACGCAGAACGGCGATGCCGGAGTGTGGAAACGTATACTCAAACGCTTTGCATTGCTCTTTCTGTTGGGAATGGTTGTACAGGGCAATGTCCTGTCGCTTGACCCAAGCAGGGTGTATATATACAGCAATACATTGCAGGCTATAGCCGTCGGCTATCTGTTGGCTGCTCCTTTGGTGCTTTATATGAAACCTAAATGGCAGTTGCTTGCGATAGTGGTACTGCTTGCTATTTATTCATTGCCTATGCATCTTTGGGGCGACTGGAGTCCGCAGGGGAACTTCGCAGCTGTGGTCGACAAGGCAGTGCTCGGACGTTTCAGGGACGGTAGTATTGTTGCAGCTGACGGCACGGTGCAATTTGCTGCATGGTACGACTATACCTGGATATGGAGCAGTATCACTTTCTGCTGTACAGTAGCTTTAGGCAGTTTTGCTGGGCAGATGGCAAAGAACGGGAACGGCAACCGTCCCGCAACGGCGAAAAGGCTCTTTGTGATGGCTGTGCTGTTGTTGGCGACGGGGTTGCTTTCCGGAATGTTCCAGCCTGTCATCAAACGTATATGGAGTGCAAGCATGGTACTTTACAGCGCAGGGTGGTGCTATCTTCTTTTGGCTCTGTTCTATTGGTGGATAGATGTCAAAGGTCATACCAAAGGTTGGGGCTGGTTGCTCTGTTATGGTTGCAATGCAATTACAGCGTACCTTATTGGAGAGCTTATCAATTTCCGCGGTGTGGCAGCGTCGTTGCTATACGGCACCGAGCAGTATCTCGAAGGGTGGTATCCGGTGCTGCTTGTGGCATGTAACAGCTTGATAGTCTTCTTTATACTGAAATTTATGTATAAGAACAAGCTCTTCCTTAAAGTGTAGGATGTAGTGTTTCCTTTGTGATAAAGTGCAGGAGTGGCAGTGCTGTTCCTGCACTTTCCGTTTTGTGAAAAATGATTTATAATAGAATAAAAATCACAAAAAATCGGATTTTGTGGCAGAAACGCTTGTATACATCAAAAAACGTTCTTATGTTTGTATACGGTTTTGCTGTACCGATTGACTGGGAAACTCATCAATTTTAAACGAAAAACCGAGTAAGCTTCACATTGTCTAATGGCGGGCCACGCCTTCGGGTAGCTTTAGAGAGCCGGTGGATTACAAAGGACAGGAGCCCTCAAATCTTGTATTCTCGGAGTTTCGTCGTTCTCTTCTGTGCAGCAAAACTTTTTTTATTTCCTATAAGGGAATATGCAAAGCCCATCAGCTACAACTGATGGGCTTTGGTATTGTAAAGAGTTTGAATAGGGATGATCAGTCAATAAAGGATATTAAATTAACGTGACTTCGATATAAGAATTTATTGTTCACCTGCAAACTATAGGGGGAATATCTTTTTAACACAGACAAAACATTAAAC
>CALCYA010000026.1 GCA_937906165.1 uncultured Bacteroidales bacterium
CGGCCATGAGCTGGATTTTTAACGGTGCCGGAAGTTTTGAGAAATTACCTGTGCAGGTGAATATGCTCATAGCATCTAATGTGAAATTGCTTCAATTAGAGTTTGCAGGTAATCCTTTATAAGCAGAACGGCTACCGATAAAAATCAAGGCCACCGACCTTGCGGTCAGCGGCCTTATCTTGAGCATTACTGCAAACGGTTCGCATGCAAACCGTTAAGGTCGGCTTATTAAGCCTCGGCAGGAGTCTCAGTAGCCTCCTCTGCGGGAGCCTCTGCTGCAGCTGCAGCAGCCTCTGCCTCAGCCTTTGCAAGAGCCTCAGCAGCCTTCTTGTCTGCCACCTTCTTTGCAATAGCTGCGTTAACCTCTTTCTCTGCCTCCAAACGTGCCTTCTTGTCGTCACGCTTAGCCTGCTCCTCGGCTACCTTGATACCGTTGAGAGCACTTACCTTGGCATTCTTCCAAGCCTCGAATTTAGCCTGGGCAGCAGCCTCGTCAAATGCACCCTTCTTAACGCCACCCTGGAGGTGCTTCATCAAATAAACGCCCTCGCGTGAAAGGATGTTACGTACAGTGTCAGTAGGAGTAGCACCGTTGTTAACCCACCACAAAGCGCGCTCGAAGTTGAGCTCAACAGTTGCAGGATTTGTGTTAGGGTTGTAGGTACCGATCTTCTCGGTGAACTTTCCATCACGTGGAGCTCTCGAATCTGCAATCACGATAGAGTAGAAAGCGTAGTGCTTACGGCCTCTTCTCTGAAGTCTGATTTTTGTTGCCATTTTCTAATTGATTTTTAATGGATTAATGATTTGAGTCAGCCCATATCTCGTATGAGCGGTGCAAAGGTAATACTTTTTTGCTTAACTTGTTTGTTTTTTGGTGATTATTTTTATTTTTCAGGTTGCATTTATGCTTTGTATGTGCATTTGATTATGTCGGCATGGTGTCCTGACAAAAAGTTTCAAGGTGTGTGCAAAATATGCACACTTTTCCCCAAAAAGTATTGAAAAGCCTTTTTTCTCTTGCATCGGATTGTCGTGCGGCATTAACTTCGTGATGAAAACAATAAAAGCCGTATGAAAAGAATCGATACCATAATGTTGCTGTTGATGCTTCCGCTGTTTATCCATGCACAACAGACAATGACGCTCACCGATGCCATAGAGATTGCAAAGCGTGGGTCCTATGCTTCAAAATCGGCAGGACTCTCTTTCCTGAGCAGCTACTGGAGTTTCCGTCAATATAAGGCATCGTGGCTCCCGTCGCTCAACCTCTCGGGTAACCTGATGAACTATAACCACTCTATTGTGGAGGCGCGTGACGCGCAGACGGGACGTGTCACTTACGTTGACAATAACTCCTTATATAACTATGCGACTCTTTCTCTGAACCAGAATCTGCCTTGGGCGGATGGTACAGTCTCATTGCGTTCCGACCTGTCGCGCTTCGACCAGTTCGACTACAACGAGACTGTTTATAATACCACGCCGTTGCTGCTTTATTACAACCAGCCTCTGCGCAGCTACAGTTCCATGCGTTGGAACAAGCGCACGCAGCCGTTGCAGTTCGAGTTTGCCAAGCGCAGCTACATGGAATCGATGCAGAGCCTGACAATAAATGTGATAAGATACTATTTCAATGCCTTGTCGGCACAGTCGAACCTCAAGCAGAGCACGGCAAAGCACAAGGACCTCTGTACTCTCTATGAGAAGACGCGCCGCAAGCTTGAACTGGGACTTGTGACCGAAGGTGAACTGTTGCAGCTTGAGCTGTCGATGCTGAATGCCGAGATGAGCATCAGCTATAACCGGCTTGCGCTCGAGAACAATCTATTCAGTCTCTTCTCGTATCTTAACATCACCGACTACAAGGATATTGAGCTTGTTGCTCCCACCGAGCTGCCGGATATGTCAATTGACTGTAACGATGTCGTCAGCCGTGCCTTCACCAATTCCACACACTCCGTGGAGCAGGAGCTCAAGATGTTGAATGCCCGTCAGAACCTTGCGTACGCCAAGGCCAACAGCGGTTTGCAGGTGAGCTTGCAGGCACAGGTGGGACTGACAAAGTCGGCCGACGGCTTCAGGGGTGCCTACAGCAACCTGAAGGATAATGAGATTGTGGGTATCACATTCAGCCTGCCTATCTGTGATTGGGGATTGGGCAAAGGCAAGAAACGTGTGGCAAAGGCCCAGCTTGAGCTCACACGCATACAGGTTGAACAGGCCAATATTGACCTTGAACAGGAAATCCGTACCACGGTGATGTATTTCAACAACCAGGCTGCACAGTGCCGTATATCACGTCGTGCCCTTGAGATAGCCGAAGAGACCTATCTTATGGCCTATAAACGCTACGAGAAAGGGGCGATGAGTGTCACAGACTTCAACACTGCCAACAACGAACTCGAGAGTGCACAGGCACAATACCTGTCGCAATTGAACACCTATTGGTCATACTATTACACGATACAGAGAATGACGCTGTACGATTATGTAAACAATGAGAATATCGAATGTGATTTTGACGAATTGGTAAAATAAGTAAAGTGATATGGACAGAATTATTGAACAGAAAAAAGGGTTGAAGAAGAAACATATTCCTTTTATTGTTGCCGGAGGATTGTTTCTGTTGCTTGTCGGCTGGTTGCTGTTTGGCGACCACAGCAGCAAGATGCGTGTGGACAGCGCCGGCATAGCTGTGAGCACGGTCGAGAAGGGTGCATTCAATGACTACATCCGTTTGAGCGGTCAGGTGCAGCCAAAGACCTCCATCCTGCTCACATCTCCGGAGGGTGGAGTGGTAGAACGCCTCATTGTCAATGAAGGTGCCATAGTGAAAAAGGGTGACACACTCTTTGTGCTGCGTAACCCGGAGCTGCTAAAGCAGGTAGGCGACATCGAGGCGCAATATATCGACAAACAGAACAGCAACCGCGATGCGGAGATTGGGCTCGAAAAGGAGAAACTGAATATGCATCAGCAACGGCTGTCGGCAAAAATCGAGGCTAACCGCGCCCAGCGAACATTCGAACAGCAACAGTCTCTTTACAACGACGGGCTTACCACGCAGGAGGAGTATCTGCGTTCCAAGGAGAATCATGAGCTTGCACAGACCAATCTGCAACTGCTTGTGAAGCGTCTCTATCAGGATTCGCTCTATCAGCAGATACAGCGCATGAAGATGGCACAGGCTCTTGAGAATGTCCACAAGGAGGTGGAGACGGCCCACAGACGTGTGGCGGACCTCAATGTATGTGCCACGCACGACGGTCAGCTGAGTTCGTTCAACATGCAACTGGGGCAGGTTGTAGGATCCGGGGCAACCGTGGGTCTTATAAACAAGCTCGATGAGTACAAGGTACAGGTGAGCATAGACGAGCGTTATATTGACCGCATTGCCACAGGACTTGACGGTGTGTTCGAGCGACAGGGTACCGAGTATGCGGTAGAGGTAAGCACTGTCTACCCCGATGTTAGGGACGGACAGTTCCGTGCCGACTTCACCTTTGTGGGTGAGACTCCGCGGAACATACGTGTGGGACAGACATACTACATCAATCT
The DNA here is from genome assembly GCA_937906165.1 of uncultured Bacteroidales bacterium. Classification (GTDB taxonomy): domain Bacteria; phylum Bacteroidota; class Bacteroidia; order Bacteroidales; family Bacteroidaceae; genus HGM04593. The sequence goes on from CALCYA010000026.1 coordinate 3,562, forward strand.
GCAATTGGGGGAGCCGCAAGAGGCAGTGCTTGTTGCACGTGGCGGTTTCTTTGCTTCAACCGGCGGAAAATGGGCGTATGTGCTCTCGCCCGATGGCAGTGAGGCTGTGAAGCGCCCGATAAAGATTGCACGGCAGAACCCTCAATATTATGAGGTCATTGAGGGACTTGAGCCTGGTGAGAGGATAATAACTTCTTCCTATGACAACTTCGGTGAGAGCGAGAGGCTGATACTCGATTGAGTCAGGTATTACCTGGCTGTCCCCGAAATATCATGTCTAAAAGAAACTGCTATAATTGGTGTTGAAAATGAAAAAGATATTACATAATTTCCAAGTGACATTACGCAGTAACCCGTTAGTGGTGGCACTGAACATCATTGGATTGGGTGTTGCCATAGCCGTTGCATATATGATTGCCGTGCAGGTACAGTATGAACTGTCGTATAATAAGGATATAAAGGATGTAGGGCGCATTGTGCGCATTGAGGCCCGAGGGTACAACGAACACGATCCCCATAAGTGGCAAGCTGTCCACTCCAAGGAGTTGCTCGAGGCGATAAGCGGAATCCCCGGAGTTGAAGAATTGGGAGTACTCAATATGGATGAGGCACACAACATATTCGCAATCGGCGATGCAGATATTCCACAGTCACTCTCGTTTGCCTCGTATGAAGCACTCAGGTTATTGCCATTTGAGATTACTGATGGCAGTATTGAAAACCTCGAGACATATCACAGTATCATAGTAAGCGAGAGCTTTGCTGAAAGATACGGTTTGAAGCCCGGTTCATATATAGTACTAAAGAACACGAAACTACATCCTGTATTTATCAGTGATTCTCATTTGATTGTGGCTGCCGTCTTCAAGGACTTTGAGGACAACTGTGATTTTGCTTCGCTTGATGTCATTGTCTCGCTGGGTGAATTGAAAGATTTGAAAAAAGAATCTGCAATGCAGGAATGTTATGTGGCATACGCCGCGCTTGCACAGGGATTTACTGCGGATGAACTCACCAAAGCAATGAATGGGCTTATTGCAACGGAAACACCCGAAAAAGCCATCGAGATGCGTGCAATGCCTTTGGAAGATTCGCACTTCAATGGCGCCGAGGTCAAAGGAGTACAGAAGGGTAGCTTCACTGGTACAATTGCGCTCATAGCCGTTGCTGTGGTGATATTGAGCATTGCTTTTGTAAATTACCTTAACTTCTGCCTCTCGTTGATGCCGCGACGCATACGCAGCGTCAATACTCAAAAAATTATGGGTGCATCGGTGATGCAGTTGCGTGTCACTTTCATTATCGAGTCGGTTATGATGGTGCTTCTGTCCGTTACAATAGCCTCGTTGATCGTTTCTGTAACAGACGACAGTGAACTGTCTTCACTCTTTTCCGCAAGGCTATCCTTGTGGGAGAATAAGGGCGTAGCATCCGTTATGCTGTGTGCATCGTTGTTGCTGGCCGTGGCTATATCAATATATCCGTCGATTTATGTGACGTCGTTCACTCCGGCACTGGCATTGAACGGTGACTTTGCACGTAACAGGCGTGGAATGAGGCTCCGTCTGGTACTTATTATAATGCAGTTTGTAATTTCCTTCGTGCTCATCATTGTTGCGGTGTTCATACGCACACAGAACAACTTTATGCTTGATGCCGATGTCGGCTTTGACAAGGAGGCGGTGCTTGTTGCCACTCCCAATATTCCCTATATACAATTGAGTGGTTACCAATCTTTCAGGGAAGATATCAGTGCGCATCCCGATATAATTGATGTTGCATTTGCAGATCAAGATTTCATCTCATTTTCTCCAAACAAAGAGGATGTTGCCATAATAGGGGAGTCAAAAGAGGAGGAAGGCTACCGCAGGAGCGACAAGGCTAAAATTGTAAGACTGAATGTGTCGTGGAATTTTCCACAGGTTATGGGGCTTGATATTTACGATGGACGTCTTCTCGGGTATGAAGAACTACCGAAGTTTACAATGACAGAAAACACAATAGAGTTCATCCCCGGTGGATATATCTGTAACGAACAGGCCCGCAAACTGTATTCGCTCTCGATTGGGGATTGTATCGACGATACAAGAACACCTGTCATCGGATTCTGTCGTGATTTCAATTTCAGGCCGCTTCAGTACGAGGTTGAACCGTTGGCTGTGGGACTGAGCCGCGAGATATTGAATATCTCCATTTACGTTCGAGCGGCGCCGGGCTACAACATGAAGGAGGTTGCCGAGCATATCCGTACTGTTTCGACAGAGCATTTCGAAACAGACAATTCTACTCTTGAGGTGAAGCTGATTGATGATGTCATGCGCAGCGAGTACAAGGACGAACAGTTGAAGGCATTGCAGATTTCTGCCTTTGCCGTCGTTGCGATAATAGTCTCTGTCATGGGCTTGCTGGCCACAGTGCTCTTTGAGGTAAGATACATGGAGCGCGAGATTGCCCTTCGCCGCGTAAACGGAGCGACTGTGTGGAACATGATAAGGTTGATAAACAGGAAATATCTTGATATGGTGGCATTGAGTTTTATCGTGGCATTGCCTGTGGCCCTGTATGTCGTGAACGAGTGGCTGAGCAACTTTGCCTACAAGACCGCACTGCATTGGTGGATTTTTGCACTTGTACTGTTGTTGGTGTCTGCCGTGGTGGCTGTTGTTGTGACGGTGACTGCTTGGCGTACGGTAAACCGCAATCCTATTGAGGTGCTGAATAAGGGATAAACGATAAATTATAAAGTGAAATATGAGAAATCTATTACGTAATTTAAGGATGACACTGCGTGGGCAACGTCTGTCGTCGGTGTTGAATGTTGCAGGGCTTGCAATTGCCATTGCTGTCGCATATACGATGCTTGTGCAGGTGAACTACGATTTCAGCTACAATCGTGGTATAAAGGATGCCGGACGGCTTTTTAGAGTGGAGCATAAGTTCATTCAGGATATTGATTGGACTTATATAATCACGACTCCGTTGGCCAGGATTATGGTAACGGACAACCCTGCTGTCGAAGGTTATCATTTCGGGTACTTGCAGAACCGTGATGTCGACCACACTTTCGAGAAGTTCCCCGACGAGCCTATTGTCCTTGCCGGTACCGAGCTTTCCGACGGAAGCATCACGGCATTGGGCATTGAACTTGTAGAGGGCGATTTTGAGCCTGTGCTCAAACGCAGCGCAATGGCATTCAGCCGTTCGGTGGCACAGAAATATGGCTTGGAGATTGGTGACCGCGTGTGTTGGGGTGGCACATACAACGCAGAAGTCTCACTCACTGTGGGTGCCATATTCGAGGACCTGCCGCAGAACAGTGACATTGCAGGGCTTGAGGCTTTCTATGGGCCGTACTACGACAAGATGGAAAGCAATGAATGGAGCAATTGGAACGACCCCCTGTATGTGCGCCTGAGAAGCGAGGATGACGCGGAGGCTTTCCTTCAGCATGCATCGGCACAGATCATGTTGCTTGAGGATAATGAACGTTTTAAAGAAAAGACAATCGATGAACTGAAGAAAAACATACGTCTGACTCCGTTCACCGAGACTTATTTCACTACCGACATGGAGTATTTTGACCTTAAAGTGGGTAACCGCACGACAACATTCACTATGCTTACATTGGCTGTGGTGACACTGCTCATTGCTTTCATAAACTTCTTCAATTTCTTTGTGGCGCTCATTCCCAAACGTATACGCAACATTAACACGCAGAAGATTCTGGGTGCGCACGGCATCTCATTGCGTGTAGGAGTATTCTTTGAGGCGGCAGGCCTGTTGGCAATAGCCATGCTTGTATCGTTGTTGTTGGTGAATATGGTGGAGAAGAGCGCCTTCAGGGAACTGCTGTCGGTATCGTTGTTTGCTCCTGAGAATATGTGGGTTGCAATAGGTGTTGCTTTGGCAACGCTGCTGATGGCGTTGCTCACTGCCGCCTATCCTGCGTGGTACCTCACATCTTTTGCTCCGGCATTTGTGCTCAAGGGCAGTTTCGGTGCAACATCCAAAGGTCAGGCTCTGCGTAACATACTCATAGGTATGCAGTTCGTGCTGTCATTCCTTTTCATCATCGTAGCAATCTTCATTGCCGTACAGAACAGCTTCATGAAGAATCATGATATGGGATTCGACAGGGATTGTATTCTTAAGTACAAGGTTTACAATGTGTATCCTGAAAACTACATTGACCAAGAGCAACGTGAGACACTGCGCAATGCTCTGTTGACTTCTCCTTTCGTCGAGGCGGTTACCTTCTGCAGCCATGACATTGTAGGTGACAGGAAGGACGGCTGGGGACGCGAATGGTCACGTTCCGAGGAGGGAATAAACTTCAGGGTTCTTCCTGTTGAACCGGGGTTCATGGAGACAATGGGAATAGCTGTCCCTGATGGCGTCGGGTCTGATGGCGATGCAGGGGTGTTTGTCTTTAACAATGCTGCAAGGAAAAAGTACGGGATGGAACTTGGCGACAAGATAAACCACAATGGAAAATGGTACGATGTGGTAGGTTTCTGCAGTGACATCAATGAACGCAGCATGCAGCACGCCGTTGAACCGTTTGCGTTCTTTGTAAATCCCCAAGAGAAGATGCCTGTCTGTTATATAAGGATAAAGAAGGGTAGTGACTTGGCTGTCGTACAGCAGCAGATAAGGGATATTACCGAGAAACTGGTACGCAACGAGAGTATCGGGTATGCGATACCTGTGTTGCTTGACGAGATAATCCAGAAGGGCTTCTACGAAAAGGAGGATAACCAGCAGTCCGTGATAGTCGCGGTATCGGTATTTTCAATTATAATTTCTCTGCTGGGAGTGTTCGGGCTTGTCTTCTTTGAGACCGAATACAGGCAGAAGGAGATTGCCTTGCGACGTGTGAACGGTGCACTGGTGGGGAGTATACTGTGGCTCTTCAATAGCCGCTTCCTGAAAGTGCTGCTTGTATGCTTTGTGATTGCTGTTCCCGTTGCCACATACCTTGTGATAGGGTGGCTTCAGGAGTTCGCCTATAAGACTCCGCTGCATCTGTGGGTGTATGTGCTTGCGTTTGTGATAGTGGCACTGCTCACTATGGCAATTGTCATGGCAAGTGCCTGGCGCACTGTCAACCGTAACCCCATTGAGGTGCTGAATAAAGGACAATAATAAGCTTGTTTGAAATAACTTTAAAATATGATATTATGAAACTGAAAACTGAAAATCTTGAAAAAGTGTTCCGTACGGACTTGGTGGAGACTGTGGCACTCAACGGTGTATCGATTGATGTCAATGATGGTGAGTTCGTGGCTGTGATGGGCCCGTCGGGTTGCGGAAAATCGACTCTGCTCAACATCCTTGGACTGTTGGATAACCCTACGTCGGGCAGTTACAGGATAGATGGGGTGGAGGTGGCCCAGCTGAAGGAAAGGGAGCGTACACTTTACCGTCGTGGCAAGATAGGCTTTATCTTCCAGTCGTTCAACCTCATCGAGGAGATGACGGTGGAGGAGAACATCGCGTTGCCGCTTACCTATCTTGATTACTCGTCGGCCGAGCGCAAGAAACTGGTTGAAGAAGTGATGATAAGCCTCAATATAGCACACCGTGCCAAACATTTCCCTAACCAGCTCTCGGGTGGACAGCAACAGCGTGTGGCGATTGCACGTGCGGTGGTTACAAAGCCGGGGCTTATACTTGCCGATGAGCCTACCGGTAACCTCGACTCAAAGAACGGCCGTGATGTGATGACCACGCTCAAGGCGCTCAATGATGCCGGTACAACCATTGTCATGGTTACCCACTCGCAGAAGGATGCACAGTATGCCAACAGGGTAATTAACCTGTTCGACGGTCTTGTTGTGGATTCTCTCAAGGATAAGATGTAAGAAACTAAAAGCCGGTTGGTGGTTCTCCGGCTCTGGGATACGTTGCGTACGATGTTGCAGGCCTTCATTTGCAAGGTGCTTTAAACGTGGAAACAAAATATTAGAACAGCATCATCGTGTATGTGGCGTATCCCGATTTTTATTGATGTGAGGATGGTTTGATTTTACTGCTTTTTGAGATTTTTTCGGGCAAAGCCCTCAACAACACGTCTCCTCCTTACAGTCGTCGAAATGACAAATATGCGGACTTGTCATCCCGACAGAGCGTAGCGACGAGGGATCTCAAAAAAAACGCGA
>CALCYA010000027.1 GCA_937906165.1 uncultured Bacteroidales bacterium
AGCGCAAGCACAAGCGCCGACTTGAGAACATAGATAAGGAATGCAGTCATAACAAAGGGTGGGCAAAAAGTTATTTATCCTGGTTTTCTACAAGGTCAATGAGACTCTTGAGCTCTTCGATAGAGATTTTCTCCTCTTTCACAAGTGAAGATACCGCATTGATGTAAGAACTGCCGAAAAAGCGATTCACCACACTGCCGAGCGTCTGCTTGCCGTGCTCGCTCTCGCTCACTGCCGCATAGTAACGGTGAGTGTTGCCGAAAGCCTCGTGCGCAACAAAACCTTTTGCCTCAAGGCCGCGCACAATGGTAGATATTGTATTGAAGTGCGGCTTCGGGTCATCAAGCAAAGGGATAATCTCCTTAACAAACATGGGACCTTTCTCCCAAAAGAGTTTCATGAGTTCCTCTTCTCTTTTTGTAAGATTCTTCATAATATATATTCGTATTTAAACTACAAAAAACATTGTGTGCCAACTATACATTGTAGTTGACACAACAAAGAACTATAATTATTAGTTGACAAAGAAATTTTTAGCGTTAATAAAAGTTAATGAGGTAAAATATTTTGCAATGAGTGCACTCCTTAGCTTTTCTACCCCTCAGTCTTGCAACAAGTTGCAATATAGTGGGCTCCTCTGCTGTTCATAGAGGAGGTGGCACAAGCGAAGCGCAGCGACGGAGGAGTCTTTCAACAAACCCTCCCAAAAAGGGTTAGGAAATAAAGCAAACAATCATCAATCTCCTCCACCGCAAGCGGTCCCCCTCCTCTTACTATAGCAAGAGGAGGACTGTGAACTTGTATTTCAAGTAATTTTTTAAAATAAAAGACTTGAGTCCTCCTTTGTTTATAGAGGAGGTGGCACAAGCGTAGCGCAGTGACGGAGGAGTCTTTCAAGAAACCCTCCCAAAAGGGTTAGTAGATAAAGCAAACAATCATCAATCTCCTCCACCGCAAGCGGTCCCCCTCCTCTTACTATAGCAAGAGGAGGACTGTGAACTTGTATTTCAAGTAATTTTTTAAAATAAAAGACTTGAGTCCTCCTTTGTTTATAGAGGAGGTGGCACAAGCGTAGCGCAGTGACGGAGGAGTTTGAACAGTGAAACAGTTAGGTGCCCTTTAGGGCGGAGGATTGCAGCGCTGCCTAAGCCGAAAGCCACATCAGACCAAAACGGATCACCTGAAAACAGGAGCTTCACTGCTTGTGCGCACCATTACCGCGCTATCGGGCCAAAAGCCAATGGATTCCCCTGTCCTAAACAGCATTGTATTATTGCTGAACAGTTCCAAAGATACCCCGCAGTTGCATTTTCCTGCGAACGGAATTTCATCGGCCGCAAAATATCCTACTGCTTTATTTCCACTCTTTGGCAGTTGAAGAAATGCTTGGGGAAAGAGTCTGTCTTCTTCATCATATTCTGCGTTCTGTATTCTGTACCCACCCAGGAAGACACCACCGGGAGCAATGAGAAGAGAATCGTTCCTTTCAGCTACATATACGTAGAAAACCTGCCAAGGTCCATTTTCATTCCACTCCCATCTACCAATAAAAGGAGATGGTTCAATACCTGATATATCAAATTTGTTTGTACCAGTGACTTCCGTATCGGGTATATTATAATGCTCCTTATACAATTCAACGACCTTTGTCGAAAAAACAGAGTTCTCGCTGCTCTCGCGGACAAGGATAGCGCTGTCGGGCCAGTAGTTCACGTTGCCATCTATCTTGAAAGTAAGTGTATCAAGTGATTTAAGTTCAAGACAGAGAGGATAATATTCATTCCGGGGGTAATTCTGAAACACACTAAAATATTGATTCACGATATTACCTGCCGCCTTATTCCCGTTTTGGGGGACAGCAATACAAGCCTGCGGTATCATCTCTCCAACGGTATCGTTCATTGGATTTCCCGTCATGTAAAAAGGTTCTTCCCTTTCCCAATAAAAGGATATCAGCAAAGAGTCATTGCGCTCGCCAATGCGCAAGGAGATATTCTGCACAGTATCATTGACTCCGACGTTAACCCAATAACCCACAAAGGGCGACGGGGTAATACCCGCAACATCTACACCCTGAGGTTTATTTCCACTGCAAGCAACTATGCTTAATAAAAGAATAGAATATAAGAACCTTTTCATAATTATGAATTTTGCAAATCCAAGCTTTAGTGCAAATATAATATTCTTATTGCAGGAATAACAAACTCTCCAGACTCATATCCGATACAAAACTATAAGAATCTGATTTCTGCCGATAACAAAACCATATTTTGTCATTTCGACAGAGCGCAGCGACGAGAAATCTCGGATATGGTCTGTTGCTTATGGTGCATAAATATTATTAAATTCCCAAATTCACACAAGCAAAGCGGGAGAGCATATATTACACTCTCCCGCTCTATTACATTATATATTATTGCTTATCCCTTGCGGGCTACAACATTCTTTACAAAATCCATGACAACGGGTGACGGATGAAGCACTGTACTTGAGTACTGTGGCTCATAGATTACACCTACATACCAGTCGTTCGCAGGGTACTCTACAATATCAACGAGACCACTCTCGGGGTGGATACCGGTACATGCCAGACCTGCTTTTACAAGCTCGTCAAGATACTCGACATTAATTTCGTAACGGTGATAGTGACGCTCAGTGATTCTTTCGACACCGTAGATTGCATTCGCCTTGCTACCCTTTGTGATTACTGTGTCGTAACCGCCACGACGCATGGTACCGAATGGATTGCCTACGCTCTTGAGGTCCTCCATGATGTCTACTATACGGTTCTTTGTCTGGTCGTCCATCTCGTAGCTGTTGGCATCGGCAAGACCGAGGATGTTACGTGCAACCTCAATTGCCATCACCTGCATACCGAGACCGATACCCAATGTGGTGAGGTTGTTCTCGCGGCAATACTTTGCAGCAATAACCTTACCCTCGAAACCGCGTGGACCAACGCCCGGACAGATGATATAACCGTCCATGCCCTTGAGCATCTGTGCAACATTCTCCTCAGTAATCTTCTCACTGTTGATAAAGTGGGGCTTTATCTTGCAGTCGTTGTATGTACCGCACTGGCTGAGGCTCTCATGGATACTCTTGTATGCATCCTGAAGGTCGTACTTACCAACAAGACCGATGTTTATTACGCGCTTTGCATTGTTGCGGCGCTCAACGAAGGTGCGCCAAGGCTTCATCTCTGGAGTCTCGCCAACCTCCTCACCTGTGAGGCGGAGGATTGCAGCGTCAAGACCCTGCTCCTGCATCTTGATGGGCACCTCGTAGATTGAAGGCACGTCAAGGCTCTGTACAACACAGTCGGGCATTACATTACAGAAGCTTGCTACCTTCTTGCAGAGACCAACGCTCAACTTGTGCTCGGCACGCAAGACAAGACAGTCGGGCTGGATACCCAGGCTCTGCAACTGCTTTACAGAGTGCTGTGTCGGCTTTGTCTTGAGCTCACCTGCTGCGGAGAGGTAAGGAACGTATGTAAGATGCACGCACACTGCGCGACGGCCGAGCTCCCACTTCAACTGGCGGATAGCCTCAAGGAACGGCAAGCCCTCGATATCGCCGACGGTACCACCGATCTCTGTAATCACAAAGTCGAGTTTCTCCTTTGTGCTGCCACGCTTCATCTTGCGTTTGATTTCGTCTGTGATATGAGGGATAACCTGAACTGTCTTGCCGAGATACTCGCCACGACGCTCCTTCTCAATGACCTCACTGTAGATGCGGCCTGTTGTAAAAGTATTCCAACGTGTAGTCTTGATGTCAGTAAAACGTTCATAGTGACCGAGGTCGAGGTCAGCCTCATGACCGTCTATTGTGATATAACACTCACCATGCTCCTGGGGATTAAGTGTACCTGGAGAGACATTGATGTACGGATCGAATTTCTGGATTGTAACCTTGTATCCTCTCGCCTGCAAGAGTTTGCCGATAGATGCAGAGATGATACCCTTTCCAAGTGATGAAGCAACACCACCGGTAACGAAGATGAATTTTGTTTCAGCCATATAATTTAAGATTTGTTATACTTAAACAAAGAAGTGCCTGGTTTTTATCAGGTTGGCCGGTTAAAAAAAAACTAAACAAAACAGCCCGAATCCGACAAAAAAAGCGACCTCATTTCAATGTCCAAAACATATACCTTTGGACACGCAAAGATACGGCAAAGTATGCTCACATCAAAAAAAAGTTTCATTTTTTTATGAGCAAATTTTATTTTACATGGTTACCAAAAAAAGTCAAGGCTACCGAAGGAGTTTCAGTTCATGATAAAGCCTCTGTACCGGCAGACCCATGACATTGAAATAAGAGCCCACAATGTTCGACATGCCAATGTAACCTATCCACTCTTGGGCACCGTATGAGCCGGCTTTGTCCATAGGTCTGTACTTCGCGATGTAATACTCTATCTCATCATCATCAAGGGTTGCAAAAGTGACGTCGGACTGCGCCACGAAGCTGCGTTGCTCTTCTTTGGTGGTTATTGCAACGCCCGTGAAAACCTGATGCGTCTTTCCCGACATGTTTCGCAACATGCGGCGAGCATCGGCCTCATCGGCAGGCTTTCCAAGAGCAATGCCGTCGAGCCACACAATGGTGTCGGCTGTAATTACAAGTTCATCGGCAGCCATGAAAGGACGGTAAGCATCGGCCTTCTTCTTTGATATGTAAAGAGGTATGTCACCACCCTGCAGCTCCGCAGGGAACGACTCATCGACATCGGGCAAGCGACGCACCTCGAAATCAAGGTCCAGGCCCTGCATAAGTTCCTTGCGGCGCGGCGATGCCGAGGCAAGGATTATTCTGTATTTTTTCAAGTTTTCAAGCATAGTATTAAAAGTGGAAAGATGAAAGATGAAAGATGAAAGCTTGTGCAAGCGAGCGAAAGCCAAGGTTCAAGCCCACAAAGTGGGGTTAAAACGGGGAACTAAAGAAAGCTAAAGGACATTAAGGTAAACTGATATTTTTCCTTTTGGCCCTTTTAGCCTTTTTAATAAACACGCTTTGGCTTTAGATAAAATGCGCGAGTACAAGGCTTGCGTGGTGATATAACACCGGAGTTTACCATTAATCAGTAAGACAATTTTGGTTTAATAAAAAGTGCAGATGCAAGGCTTGCGCAGTTTTTGCAAATGGGAGTTTAGTAGACCTAAATGACCATTTACAAAAACAAGCATAACGCAGCAGATGCTTTTTTAGTGAACCAAAATAAATTACCAGCCGAACGCATTCGCCTCATCCATCCACTTCCCTTGCGCACGCATCACCTGTTCAATCACGTCACGCCCACAGCCCTCGCCGCCGTTGATGGGGGAGATGTATTTTGAAAGCTGTTTTATTTCCATTGCCGCATCGGCAGGGCATACGGGAAGTCCGCATATCTGCATAACCTCATAATCGGGGATATCATCACCCATGTAAAGCATCTCTTCAGGCTTGAGGTCGTACATGAGCATCAGCTCCTCGAGACAATCTTTTTTTATGGATGCACCGGTGTATACGTCTTTTATTCCAAGGCCGTTGTAACGCACTTTCACAGCCTCGGTGCGGGCGCCGGTGATGATAGCCACATGGAAGCCGGCCTTAACGGCAAGCTGGAGGGCATAGCCGTCCTTGATATTCACGGTGCGCATGGGCTCGCCACTGGGATACATTGATATAGTCTCGCGGCTGAGCACTCCGTCAACATCAAAGATAAGGGCTCTAATCTTTTTCAGGTCGTAGTTTATCATAGGTTTATTGATTGTTCCTTTTTAATATATAGCTGCTCATTGACTCGTATATTGCAGCGAGTTCATCATTGAGCATTGCCTTATGGGCATTCATAACATTGTGGTCGCCGCGCTTTGCCGGGCCTGTCTGCGCCGACAGAGGCGACATGTTGTGTACTTTGCGGGCCGCCTCGTCAATGAGAGGCAGCATTGAATCGAACGGAAGGTTCTTTGACTCAAGGAGCTCGGCAACCATACAGTAGAGCGCATTGGGGAAATTGCAGGCAAAGACTGCAGCCACATGAAGATAGCAACGTTGCTCGCTTGAGGCGTATGCCACCTTTGTACTCAACGATGCTGCAAGCGAATTGAGATAGGCTGTGTCCTCGTCGCAATGGCTCTCGATGAAGATTGTCACATTGTCGAACGGCACTATATTATGCTTGCTCATTGTCTGCATAGGATAGAAGACGCCGTAGCGCGATGCACCGGCATCGGCAAGTGCCGACATTGGTATGCTGCCGGCTGTATGCAGTATAAGGGCATCAGGAAAAAGGGCCGACACCTTTGCGGCAACCTCGCGCAGAGCACTGTCTACAACGGATATTATGACCACATCGGCTGCAGGCAGTGCCGACAGTTCATTGGTATACATACAGCCGACAAGGCTACCCAACAACTCGGCCGAAGAGAGTGTGCGGCTCCAGACGGCAACAGGCGCATTGCCGCTCTTCTTCAGCGCCATGGCAAGGGATGTGGCCATATTGCCGGCGCCCACAAGTACTATCCTTTTATTTTCCACCGAAAGTTCCTATATGAATTTTCTCCCACTGCATCTTCTCTTCGTCGAAAGGCTTTGTCTCACGCGCCTTGTGACCAACACCCACAATTGAAAGCACAGCATAGTTCGCAGGAATATCGAGAAGAGACTTCACGTTATCGGCAGCAAGCACACCACCGGCATCCTTGCGGTTGCGTATCTGCACCCAACAGCTGCCGAGGCCGAGTTCTTCGGCTGCCAGCTGGATAAGTATCGTTGCTATTGAGCAATCCTCAATCCAGACATCGGTCTTCTCAGTATCGGCCACCACGACAACAGCCATGGCTGCACCTTCAAGCAAGCCTGCACCATGTTCCTTGGAGACAGAAAGGCTCTTGAGCATTGCCTTGTCCTCCACCAGAATGAATTCCCAGGGGTTGATGCGGTGTCCTGACGGCGACATAAGAGCGGCCTTCATCAGAGAACATACATCCTCCTGGCTGACAGGTTCATCGGTAAAGACGCGCGAACTGCGTCTGTTCTTCAATAATTCCAAAAAATTCTCCATAAAAGCATTATTTAATGCGAAGATATAACATTAACGCGAAATGCCCAAAAAGCAAATAGCAAAAATAGGAACAAAGGAGGAACTAAAAGAGCCATACGATTGTTCTGTAAAATAAAAAGGCAATGGATAAAGAGCTGGACAAAAAAGCATTGGAATACCATTCCAAGGAGAGAGCAGGCAAGATGGAGACAACCCCCACAAAGGCGTTCGACAGCGTTGACGACCTCTCACTCGCCTACACTCCAGGCGTTGCAGCACCGGTAAAGGAGATAAACGCGGAACGGTGGAAGGCCTACAGGTACACCAACAAGGGCAATCTTGTGGCTGTCGTGAGCAACGGAAGCGCAGTGCTGGGCGTAGGAAACGTGGGAGCTGTGGCATCAAAGCCCGTGATGGAGGGTAAGGCAATGCTGTTCAAGGTTCTTGCCGACATTGATGCTTTCGATATTGAACTGAGCGAGGAGGACCCCGACAGACTTGTCGCTACAATACAGGCTCTTGCGCCTACCTTCGGTGCAATAAACATTGAGGACATCAAAGCTCCCGAATGTTTTTACATAGAAGAGAGACTTCGCAAGCTGCTTGACATCCCTGTACTACACGATGACCAGCACGGTACAGCAATAGTTATAACAGCGGCACTCATGAACGCCTGTGAGGTTACAGGCAAGGAGATTTCAGATATAAAGATTGTCATCTGCGGCGCAGGGGCTGCCGGAATATCCACTGCAAAAATGCTAAAGAGCATTGGAGCAGGAGAAGGAAATATCATTATGACAGACAGTAAAGGTGTCATAAGCAACAGCCGTAGCGACCTCAACAATTTAAAGAAAGAATTTGCAATAGCCACATCCCTCACCACCCTATCACAGGCAATCACCAATGCAGATGTCTTCATTGGAGTGTCCAGGGGCAACCTCCTCACCGACACCGACCTTGAAACAATGGCAGACAACCCCATAATATTTGCATTGGCCAACCCCACCCCGGAGGTCGAGTACAGCCACGCACTCAAGATACGCCCTGATGCAGTTATTGCCACAGGGCGCACAGACAATCCCAACCAGATAAACAACTCACTCATATTCCCCTACCTGTTCCGCGGTGCGATGGACACACTCTCAACCACCATCAACACACAGATGCAGATGGCTGCCGTAAAGGCCATCGCCCGGATTGCAAGAGAGCCTGCGGACAGGGAGATCGAGAAGAAGTACGGTAAGAAATTCACCTTTGGAAGGGAGTATCTGCTACCCAAAATGGGTGACAAGAGACTGCTTACCGAGGTATCTTCCGCAGTGGCACAGGCGGCTATGGATAGCGGTGTAGCAAGGCGCGGCATTGCCTCCTTCAGCGAGTACCGCAACGTCCTGTTGTCAAGAGTTGATAACAGCAACTTCTTCAGCCGTGAGAGAGTAAGACACCGCAGCACCACAAGGAACCACTCGGGCTGCGAAGAGAGAAAATGCAAAATGTAATCACCCTAAAAGGAATAATATGGAATACCGTTATATGATATCACGCGGGGCAGAGCCTTGCCATTATGCTCTGTTATACGATGACGATGAGTACAATGATGACTTTTACGACGAGACAAGTGATGTTGACGAAGAGCCGTACGACGACTATAACAGCGACGGAGAAAGTTACATAGACGATGAATATGACTTTGAGGAATAATGTCTTTCCGGGAAAGCGTTTATCGTATAAAAAGCGCCAATTTATAAGGTCCTGACAACGATTAACGAATAAGGGAGCACCGGTCTATAGGGTCCTAAAGGTCTTTAAGGACTTTAATGGGCGCTGGGGAGCGGTTAACGTTTAGCGATTAAAGATTAGCGATGCTCGTTCCTCGTTAATCGTTAAGCCCTTTGGGCTTGAAACTCGGCTGCACTCGCTGTACAATTACAAGCAAGCTTGCATTGCGCTCATTGGCACGAGCTTTCATCGTTCATCGTTCATCGCTCATCGTTAAACGCTATTACCCTACTCCAAGGTCGGTATTGTTGAGCAGAACCTCAACCCCTGGATAATCATTTATCACAGGATACACCTCCTTGGCAAACCACTGCGCAAGTTCATCGTTGCGCTTCACAGCCGTGTTGTTGTTGCAGAAAACATTCACGCTGAAATACTCAAAGTGACGTCGTGCGGTCTCAATGTCGGCAATTATGCGCTCACGCGAATCATCCGCGGTACAGCAAAGCAGACACACCCCGTCGAAATGGTGCGCGACATCGGCTGCAGTAACCGATGCCGGCACCCCTTTGTTCCAGCGGACGCGTTGCCCGGGGCTGAAGCTCTCGATACCACAACGGAACTTCACCCTTACCGGTGCGAACCGGGCTGCAAAAGCGGCAAGCCTGTTGCGGTACATATAATGCGCCTCGAACCATAGTGTATGGATACCCTTTTCTCGTACCACCCTCTTCAACAGTTCCAACGTATCATCATCGAGCTCCATTGCCGAACCTGAATTTATGACATCCAACACACCATATTCGCCCGTGACACGCTCCAGCACTGGGCGGTTGACATTGAAAGGATTATCACTGACATCGGCGTGATAGTCGCAGAAAGCACAGCGGTGCCAACGGCATCCGGTACCTTGCAGGAGCACGAACTCCCGCGGCATCTTAGTGTGTATAAGAGAATACCTATCCATTGTTATTGGCACGCAGGACCTTGCGTTTGAGAAATACTATCACCGCATATGCCATAGGAGTTCCGAAGAGCACCTCTATGCATAGTTTCATCAGATACTGCAGGGCAATCATCAGCATAAGATTCTCGGTAGTGAGTGTACCGGCAAAGGCTATCAGCACAAACGGCAACGAGTCGAAGAGATAAGCGACTGCCGAGCTTCCGATAGTGCGCACCCACAGACGACGTCCTTTGGTGAGTTTTTTTATACGCTCCATAAGCCAGGCATTGGAGAGTTCGCCCAACAGGAAGCCCACAAGTGAGCCTATCACAATACGCGGGACATATGTAAAGATTGTGTTGTATGCCCCGGCCGTTGCATCGAGATAGTCGGGCGAGGGAAGCCACACACCTACCTGCGTACAGAGCACCATAATGATATTGCAGACAAAGGTCATCCATATGACCTTGCGCGCTGTACGATAGCCCCATATCTCGGTGAGCACGTCGCCAAGCATATAAGCAAACGGGAAAGTTATTGTTCCCGCATCAAAATAAAAATACCCGAAGAGGCTGATTACTTTGACCGCCATCACGTTCGACACAAGATAGAGTGTCACGAAGAGAGCCGTAACGACCATCAGCGGCATGTCGCCGCCTGTTCGGTTTTTGAAAGGGTTTTCCGATACCTTATCCATAAAATAATTATTACAGGAGACACATGGCCTCCCCTGTTTCAGTTGCAAAGATAGTGACAAACGAGCGAGATAGGCAAAGTTCACTTTGATATTTCACTGCGAGTGCAGTCTATTTTCGCGGTTTACCGCAAAGATAATAATTAATCGTAAAACATTACACATTTGTCGGGTACCCGTTAGAGGAGACGGGGAGAAACTTACAAAATGAGGGCTGACACACCGGTCAACCACTACAACATTCAACATTACACATTATACACTACTCATCTCTGCAACTTGAAGACGAACTCAAGACCACCACCGGCAGCGTTACGTGCCGAGATTGTACCGCCATGCAGTGCAATCGCGTTCTTGACTATGGCAAGACCGAGTCCGGTACCGCCAAGCTTGCGGCTACGGCCTTTGTCGACACGGTAGAAACGCTCAAAGATGCGTGCGAGATGTTCTTCGGGCACACCGACACCGTTATCCGAGAATGTGAAATAACAGAACTGTCCGTCGGTGCGGAAGCAGGCAATCCTTATTGTTGTCCCATGACCGGCATAGGCCATTGAGTTGTCGACGAGATTACGGAATATCGAATAAATCATCGACGGGTCGGCATTTATCACCAGCTGCTGCGGCAGAGAGTTCTCGACTTTAATATCAAGCGCCACAAGCTTGTCATTGACCTCCTGGAGCATACCTGCTACAAGCTGTGAAAGATTTACCGGTTCCTTGTTCACACGTTGTACTGCGCTTGTCATCTCATTGAGTTGCGAGATATCCTGTACAAGGGAGTTCAACCTGTTGCTTTGGCTATAGCATCGTTGCAGGAAGTGCATCAACTGCTCTTCGCTCAGATTGTCGGGATAGTTCTGTAGTATTGTTTCAAGATATCCCTGTATGCTGCAAACAGGTGTCTTGAACTCATGAGCCATATTCTGTGTAAGCTGCCTCTTGAGACGTGACTGTTCCTCGGCCGTTGTGACATCATTGATGGAAAGCTCAAATCCTTTGTCACTGAACAGCACACAACGGAGTTCAAAGATACGCCCTGAGACCTCTATGGTGTTTGACAGCGTTGTCTCGCGCGGATTGTTGTTTATATAACCGTCATTGTCGATAAAGCGTTTTATCTTGGAAAATTCGGGCTGAAAGAGGATATCCTCGACCTTGGCAAGATGCTTTGATGATACAAAGTCGGCATACTCATTGAACAGTGGATTGGCAAACACCAGACGACGCTTGGCATCAAACACAGCCACGCCCTCCTGCGCAGTACGCAGATGCTGCAGCAGCTTTTGAGTGGCAAACTCCGCACCGCCGGCAACCTTTATGATACGGTAGATGATGAAGAGCACCACAACTATTATCACACCTGCCAGGACAATAAAGAAGAGATCGTCGGCGCGTTCTTCTTCCATCGCAAAGGCATAAGGCTGTGAACTGCGCACTACAAAACCGAATTCGGGGCTATAGGTAGCCACATAGAAATACTCCTCACTATCCAATGACGACACACGACGCTGATCGTAACCGTAGCCTTCTGCCAATGCCTGCTGCACCTCGGGACGGGCTCTATGGTTCTCCATGGCTGCGCCATCGGGTAAAGATGAGTCGAACAGCACATTTCCTGTCGACGAATCGACAAGCGTAACACGCAGTCCGCGCTTGTCGTAATACGAGACATAGCGTCTGAGGTAGTTAGCGCAGGAATCATTGAAAAGCCTGTCGCCACGCATACGCATAAGGTCATACACGCTTTCGTTGATGTTGCGCATGGCACCCTGCTGATGCATCACTGCAACACTCTTGGCCCTCTCGTAGTTATAGTAGAGGAACGTCACCGCCAACAACAGCAAGAGAGCCATAACAGGCAGGAAGAAACGTGTAATGAACTTTGACATACTTATCAGTTTACATCAGTCACAAAGCAATATCCATAACCACTGCGCGAGACGATATTGTTTGCATATACACCTAATTTCTTGCGTAGGCGCGCCATATTCACATCGATGCTGCGCGCAAGCACATTCACATCATCGGGCCACACACGCGAGAGAATCTCATCACGGGAATATACACGGCCCGGCTTGCGCATGAGCATATAAAGCACCTCGAACTCCTTTTTTGTAAGGGCAATATCCACACCGGCTATGTAAGTGCGCTTGGTCTCGGGATTCAGCACCAGTTCCCCGAACACGATATTGTCATAAGACACCACCTCGGGCTGGACATTGGCATTGCGCCGCAACACTGCCTTTACCCTCACAAGGACCTCGCTCACACGGAAAGGCTTGCAGATATAATCATCAGCGCCCAGATTAAAACCTGTGAGCACATCGTTCTCACCTGTTTTTGCAGTGATGAAGATTATAGGCGTCGCAGCACACCCCTGTACCTTACGTATGTGGGTAGCAAGGGAGAATCCGCTCATATCATCCATCATGACATCAAGCAGAAAGAGGTCATAGCTATCGAGGGGAAGGGCAAGCGCCTCCTCTCCGGAATTTGCAGTATCTACCTTATAGCCGTTGTTCTCAAGGTTGAACTTGAGAATCTCGCATATATCCATCTCGTCATCGACGACCAGTATTCTTGCCATAACTACGGGTATTATTCAAAACTGCGCAACAGGGTTATCTCCTCGGCCCAACGGCTCTCATCGGGAGTCTCAAGGATTATAGGCATATTGTCGAAGCGCGAATCTTTCATGAAACGCTTGAAGAAGTCGATACCCAACAGACCTATTCCCACACTATCGTGACGGTCTACGCGTGAGCCGAGAGCCTTCTTTGTATCGTTGAGGTGTATTCCTTTGAGGTACTCAAGCCCCACAACGCGATCCATCTCCTCAAAGACAGCATCATAATCGGCAACTATATCGTAACCGGCAGAATATATGTGGCAGGTATCAATACAATACCCCACGCGGCTCTTGTCCTCAACACGGTCGATGATGTAACGTATCTCTTCGAGTCTGTTACCTACATTGCTACCCTGCCCGGCCGTATTCTCAATGACAGCAGTGACGCCGGATGTCTTCGAGAGTGCAAGATTTATATTGTCTGCAATGCGGTTGAGACACTCCTCAACTGAAATCTTGTTGAGGTGGCTGCCAGGGTGGAAGTTGAGCATTTTGAGACCGAGCTGCTCGCAACGCTGCATTTCATCGATGAAGGCCGCACGTGATTTCTGTATAGCCTCTTCATCTGGGTTACCCAAATTAATGAGATAACTGTCGTGCGGAAGTACGAACTCCGGTTTGAAGCCACATTTATCCATATTCTCTTTGAAAAGAGTGATACTCTTTTGGGTGAGCGGTGCAGCCACCCACTGACGCTGGTTCTTTGTGAAGAGCGCAAAGGCATTTGCACCCACAGCGGCAGCATTCAAGGGAGCATTCTCCACTCCACCGCTCGCCGATACATGAGGTCCGATATATTTCATATTACACTGTTTATTATTTCAACATAAATATCTTAAAAAGTGTCGGCGGAAAGCTAAATTACATATTATAGCACATCCGCCGACAATACTACGGTTCAGGAAAGCCTTTACTTCCTCTCATTTGCAGCAGCAAATAACTTGTTGCTACCACGCAACAGGTTACGCACCTCACTGAGCAACTCATGGCTCTCCTGGATAACGTTCAGATAAACGAAGTCCATACGCAAACTGCCCTGGCTCTGATGCAGACGCATTGTCTGCTCCTTACGCAGGTTGGCAAGCGCGTGCTTCAGGTTCTTTGCACGCTCCGACACCTCCTCCGATGTAGAGTAGTCACCGGTCTGTATTATCTCGTTGATATCCTTGAGCACATTATAAATGTCACGGCAATATGGCGAGAACTCCTCGACATAGAGCTTAGACAATGGGCTGAAGCTATTGTCTGCATGCTCCTTCATTGGTTCACCGATACGTGTCAATGTATTCAGCATCTGCTGGCAACTGTTGGTACAGAGGTGATACCATGTACTGCGCTCGAATGCCAACTGCTGGTCGATACGTTGCAGACCACGCGTCTCGGCACGACGCTCCTTCTTCATGAAGGCCTTCTCCTCGACAATCTTGATGAGAGCGCCCTTCAAAGGACGGAGTGCATCCTTCGAGAATGACTCGAACATTACTTTATATGTCTCGGCCGAGAATGAGAGTGTATGTGTGAGAGTCTCTGCGGCATGTGCCTTGAGATTCTCCCAAACCTCTTCCTTGTCATCGGATTTGAGGACAACATTCATCTTGGTATCAACCTTCTCGGCACTCTTCTTCTTGTTATAGTTAATGTGACTACGTATGAGCAGATAAATAACAAGTGCAATCATTACGTACATAGCAACCACGCCACCCCAGTTGAGGATTGTTGCAACAAGTGCTGCAATTATAAATGCTGCACCGGCAGTGATGAACCAACCGCCGACAACCGAAACTACACCGGTCACGCGGTAAACGGCACTCTCACGACCCCAAGCACGGTCGGCAAGAGAAGAACCCATACCCACCATGAATGTAACATATGTGGTAGAGAGAGGCAATTTGAGTGATGTACCCAACGCAATGAGCAGACCGGCAAGCACAAGGTTTACCGATGCACGTACAAGGTCAAACGCCACATCCTCACGCTCCTCCAGCGGGGTAAAACGCTTGCCAATCCAATCCTTCACGCTCTGCGGAGTCTTCTTTGAAACAGCATCGACGCTCTTTGACACAACGCGTACCATATTACGTGCGATAGATGATGTACCGAACATCTCGTTTCCGTCGTCCTGCTGGCTTGAAAGGTCAATCGAAGTCTGCAACACCTTACGTGCCTTCTTGCTTGTAAAGAGAGCATACACCATAACGGCTCCGGCACCGATGAGGAACCATACGGAGGTCTTTGCAGGAAGGTTCAATGACTCCATCATGAATGTATCGACAGAACCTGCACCGTTGGCAACAAAATCCTTGAATGACTCAAAGCCGGCAAGTGTAACACCGATGAAGTTCACAAGGTCATTACCCGCGAATGCCATTGCAAGCGAGAATGTACCCATAAGCACTACAATCCTCAACACATTCACCTTGCACCAGTGCAGAACCTGCATCAGTACAGTAAAGAATGCAAATGCGCCCAAAAGGAAGAGCGCAGTCTCCTCAAACATGACATGCTGTGCAGCCTCTGGAAGAAGACCTACAAGAGCACTACCCTTCAACCCCTTGATAAGCATGAAGTAGATGATTGCCGTTGTTGCAAAACCTCCATAGAGACCTATTTTACGTCCAAGGTGCTTGCGGTACTGGAATGTAAATATAATACGTGAAATCCACTGTACTATAAGACCGAAGACAAAGGCTATGGCAACAGACAGGAAGATTGAGATGATGATTGTCAAAGCCCTGTCAGTGTTGAGCATACCCAAGCCTGCGCCTGTAGAGGTAAGCAGCGCTGTCACAAACGACGCTCCCAACAGCTCGAACACCATTGAAACGGTGGTTGATGTGGGTAAGCCCAACGAGTTGAAGAGGTCGAGCAGAAAGACGTCACTGATGACAACGGCAAGGTAGATACACATCACGTCGGCAAAGCTGAAATGGCTCGGGTCGAAGATTCCATGTCGTGCCACATCCATCATACCGCTACTGAACGCCGCACCGATGAAAACTCCCACCGCAGCGACAATGAGCACATGCTTTACTTTGGCAGCCTTTGATCCGACCGCTGAACTAAGGAAGTTCACAGCATCATTACTGACACCCACAGTAAGGTCAATTATGGCAAGCGTAAACATAAAAAGCACGACGAACAGATACGAAAGTTCGACCGCGCTTAGATTTGAGACAAATGAAACAATGTCCATAGTAATATTTAGTTTAGTTATTATGCAGCTTAACTAAAATGTGTATATAAGAGGACTACCCCAATATATATTGCAAAAATTGCACATAATAATTACAGCCCCGTTACAAAATTGTTACAAAAATGTTACAACAGATACAGCGCTTTTTTGCATTAATAACGCAAAAATAAATATTCCTTTTAAATTTCAAAACAAATGAGAATAAAAAAAATGGGTGACCCAAAAGCGAAATGGGGCACCCACGTTTGTAGGGAGGTTGGAGAATACAAACCTCCCATTTTCTTTTTACTTGAAAAGCTTGCTGCTACCGCGCAACAGGTTACGCACCCCGCTGAGCAGCTCATGACTCTCCTGGATAAGATTCAGATACACAAAGTCTATACGCAGGCTGGCACTGCTCTGATGCAGACGTTGTGTCTGGCGGTTACGCAACGCAGATAGTTCATGTTTAAGTTCCTTTGCCCTCAAGGAAACCTCGTGCGAGCCGATATAGTCACCGCTTGTAATGATTCCGTTGATATCTTCAAGCACCGCGCACACCTTGTTGCAATATGGAGCAAACTCCTTGACATACTCCTGCGGCAGCGGATTGAAGCTATGCTCGGTATGTTCCTTCATAGGCTCGGCAATACGCATGAGAGTGTTGAGCATCTGTTGGCTGCTGTTACTGCATAGATGATACCATGTACCGCGTTCATAGGCCAACTGCCGGTCAACACGCTGCATTGCCAAAGTCTCGTCGCTACGGTTTTTCTTCAGCACACCTTTTTCCTCCACAATCTTCACCATTGAGTTTCGCAACGGACGGAGCGAATCCTTGGCAAACGAATCGAACAGCCTTGCGTAAGTATCGACCGAAAAACGGAGAGAACGTGACAAGGTAGCCGCGACGTGTGCCTTTAGAGCGCTCCAGACCTCATCCTTGTCTTCAGAAGCAAACATGATCTTTGCATTCTCATCATCCTTCTCTTCTTCACTCTTTTTCTTATAATTGACACTGCTACGGTAAAGCAGGTAACACACAAGAGCAATCATCACGAACATCGCAGGGAGACCACCGAAGTACATCACCACAGCCACAATAGCCGCCAGCACAAACGCCGCACCCGCAGTGATGAACCAGCCGCCTACGACTGAAACCACACCTGTAACGCGATATACCGCACTCTCACGGCCCCAAGCACGGTCGGCAAGAGAAGAACCCATTGCAACCATGAAGGTCACGTATGTTGTAGAGAGAGGAAGTTTCAAAGAAGTTCCTACAGCAATCAAAAGACCGCCGAGTACAAGGTTTACCGATGCACGTACAAGGTCAAACGCCACATCCTCACGCTCCTCAAGCGGAGTAAAACGGCTGTTGACCCAGTTCTTGACACCACGTGGTGTTTTACGGGACACAGCTGTAACAGCCTTTGTTGTCACACGGACAAGGTTACGGGCAAATCCCGATGTTCCGAACATCTCGTTACCGTCATTCTGCTGCTTTGAAAGACCAATGGATGTCTGCAACACTTTCTTGGCCTTTTTGCTTGTCCACAACGCTACCACCATTATAAGACCGGCCACAAACAGGAAGAATGTAGATGTTTTTGCGGGCTCGGCAAGCGAAGTCATCATGAGTTCATCGGCCCCTGCACCAGACGACACATATACAAGGAAAGAGTCGAAGCCCGCCAATGTGACACCGAGGAAATTCACAAGGTCATTCCCGGCGAAAGCAAGCGCCAAAGAGAAGGTACCCACAAGCACCACAACCTTAAGCACATTTACCTTACACCAATGGAGCAGCTGCATAAGCACTGTGAACAGTACAAAACAGCCCGCAAGTATCATAAGCGTATTCTCCTCCACGAATACCTTTGCCGAATCAGAAACGATAGATGTTCCCTTCAAGCCCTTGATCAGCATGAAATACACAATTGACGTTACCGCCACTCCACCGAATATACCTATTTTTGAACCGAGATTCTTCTTATAGTGGAATGTGAATATCATACGCGCAATCCACTGCACCAGCAGGCCGAATACAAACGCAATTGCAACAGACAGGAATATCGATATAATCATCACCAGGGCCTTATCCGTATTGAGCAGACCTATGACATCCATGCTTGAGTCACTTGTCGCCACCTTGATAATGGCTGTAATGAATGCCGCGCCCAACAGCTCGAAGACCATTGAAACCGTTGTTGATGTAGGGAGTCCCAACGAGTTGAAGAGGTCGAGCAGGAAGACATCGCTCACCATTACTGCAAGGAAAATCACCATTACCTCACTGAATGCAAAGCCCGAGGGGTTGAAGATACCGCTACGCGCCACCTCCATCATTCCGTTACTGAATGCTGCACCGATGAAGACTCCGGCAGCAGCCACCATCATCACGTGCTTGAGTTTTGCAGCTCTCGCTCCTACGGCAGAGCCGATAAAGTTTACCGCGTCGTTGCTTACACCAACCCATAGGTCAATGATTGCAAGCACAAACAAGAAGACGACCACAAACAGATAGGCCATTTGTGTTCCGCTCAAATCCATTAAAAAGGAAAAGTCCATAGAATATCATTAGATTTACACATGCCGCAATTGTTTGCGACCTTTAATTTCACAGTGCAAAAATCACCTTATAACATTACAGTGCAGTTACGGGTGCATTACCAAATTGTTACAATAACTTTTCCTAATCGTTGCGGCTCACCTGCAAATTCTAGGGGGCTAAGCAAAAAGTTTAGTGATTTAGGAAAAGAGAGTAACAGAGCGAAAATACTATTGCAATGAAATGTCG
>CALCYA010000028.1 GCA_937906165.1 uncultured Bacteroidales bacterium
TTAATGTTTTGTCTGTGTTAAAAAGATATTCCCCCTATGGTTTGCAGGTGAACCCGAGGAATCTCATAAAACAAGGAGAGAGTTTTTCAAACAAACCCTCTCCTTTTTCGTATGCAACAAACGGTTGCATTATCAATCAACTACATCCTGTACTACTATTCCACTACCGTCACGTTCATCACCACATCAGTCTTGGGGCGGTCACCCATTGAGGTCTCCACGTTCTGTATTGCCTCAACAACATCCAACCCCTCCTCTACTTCACCGAACACGGTGTATCCGCCATCAAGGAATGGAGTACCACCCACCGTGGTGTAAGTCTCTGTCTGCTCGGGAGTGAAAGCCGGTGCTCCAAGCTCCTTGCTTTTTTCCATTGCCATCTTGGCAAGCTTGTCCTGTAACTCCATCAGGCCCTCACGGTCGCGGTTACGGCGGAGGTTCATAATCTCCTCGCGGCGCTCCATTGCAAGTGCGTTGAATATGTTCTGCTCCTGTTGCATCTTCATCTGGTGTTCGAGCTGTTTCAGTTCGGCTGCTTTATAAACCTTTCCCCAAACGATATAGAACTGGCTGCCGCAGCTCTCTTTAGTTGGGTTCACCTCGTCGCCAAGGCGGGCTGCACTTAGAGCACCGCGTTTGTGAAAGAGTGCCGCAGGCTGAATCTCTGCAGGTATATTATAACCGGGACCGCCGCTTCCCAAGTTCTTTCCGGCCGGAGCACCCTTACTCTCGGGGTCACCACCCTGAATCATAAAATCCTTTATCACACGGTGGAACAATGTCCCGTTAAAGAACCCCTCGGAGGCGAGTTTAAGGAAATTATCGCGGTGGAGAGGGGTCTCGTCGTAAAGGCGAACGGTAATGTCGCCCATAGTTGTTGAAATCTTGACTTTTGCCATAATAGTTATAAATATATTCTTATCATTCAAAACATTCCCCAGAGTTACATCTCCTCTATTCTGTCAGTCATTGCCTCGATAACATCATCATTCTCACACAATACATCCTCAAGGAACTCGTCGACACCATTCTCCTGGATGCACTCAAAATCATCCTGATCTATCGGAATCACCTGATAATAGACGACGCTCTTTCCGCTTGACAGGTTACAGTAACCGACAGGCACGGAGAAATCGGGAGCAGGATATGCCAGCAAGGCTTTATTGAACGGTTTGTCTTCCGAGAACGGCTCATCATCCTCGGAGCCTAAGGTGTGGCCGGCCGTCATCCAGTGGCCTGTCCACAACGGCATTCTCGCAACAGTCTTCAGCAACCTCAACGGCCAGTAGTTCTTTTCATCCTTCAACGACTCCTCGTCAAACTTCCAGTCGGCAGGTAGATACATCATATACTCGGCATACTCCGTCAAGCGGTTACGCACACGTGTTTCATAAGGGATATCCATCCTGTGACCTACAGCACCGATAGTACACAAGGTACAGTAGTTGCGTCCTTCCTGCGGCGGTATCAAAGCAACGTCGATGTGTATATCAGTAGATACAATCTCATGGAACACGTTTTCATATTCACCGAAAGTCTTAATGATATACTCGCTTACCTCGGCATTGTCCATTACTGAATAGGGGCCACCGACAGGAGATTCTTTCTTGCGTGGAGCCAGCGCATTCTTCCAAACATAAAGAATCTGCCTCTTGAGGAGAGGAATGTTATCGGCCCATATATATACCAAATCGACATCATCCTTCTCTGAACGGTCCTTCTTTGCCTGGAGTGTGACAAAGTTCTTGTAGACGCGGAGTGTTCTTACATCCTCCCACTTCATTGTAGACATCCTGAGGTACATCTCACCCTCATTGTCGACTGTAAGCATGTAGGTGACACCTTCGGCTGTCACCACCGGGAATGCACCGGCTCTCTTGAAACTGTTGTAATGCCTGACAAAAGAATATACAAGAACACCTCTCAGCAACAGTACAACTACCAGAAGCTTTATTGGAGCGGCATGATTTACGCCGTTGATGATCATCAGAATAGCGGCCACAAATACCAGCAGATAGAGGATATTGGTTATTGGGCGTGTAAAGAAATTGTTCTTGAGGGCATCTTTAAGGAAAGCCCATAACCCCGGCATATCCTTACCACGGACATCCCCGTCAATATCCACATTCTTGATATCTGGTAACTTATCAAATGAATATATTCTCATAATGTAACGTATTTTATTAATACAATAATTTGCAGAAGATTCCCCCCAAATAAAAACAAGAGAAAAACACGAAACTTGCTTCAGTATTTTTTACTGCGAACGCAGAATATCTTCGCTGTCTACAGCAAAGAGACTAACAAGCGAGCGAGAAATACGAAACTTGCTTCTGTATTTTTTACTGCGAGCGCAGAATATCTTCGCGGTCTACCGCAAATATACTACATTTACGAGTATTTTGCTGCAATTTTATCGTACAAAAAGGAAAAAGCACTATTTTAGCGTTATGAAACAGGACAACAGCAAAGAGATATTCCCTGTCGTTGACGAGCAGGGCAACACCATAAGCAGCGCCACACGAGGCGAGTGCCACAACGGCAGCAAGCTACTACACCCCGTAGTCCACCTGCATCTGTTCGATTCCCAAGGACGCATCTACCTCCAGCAGCGCCCACTGTGGAAAGATATACAGCCTGGCAAATGGGACACCGCTGTAGGAGGCCACGTTGACTATGGCGAGGAGATAGCAGACGCACTCCACCGCGAGGTGCGCGAGGAGTTGGGGCTTACCGGCCTTCACCCCACATTCCTGTTGAGGTACATCTTTGAGAGCGAGCGCGAGAAAGAACTTGTACATGTATTCTGCGCAACCTACGACGGCGAGGTACACCCCAGCGACGAGCTGGACGGCGGACGGTTCTGGAGCAGGCAGGAGATAGAAGATGCCATCGGCTGCGGCATTCTCACTCCCAATTTCGAGCAAGAATACAGAAGGATAGAGCCACTTATCCGATAATAAATATCTGCATCACTCAGGAGGACAACTGAAGAACATTCCGGTTGTCCCCGATGTTATTTATCAAAACACTGACAAAGCATAACAAAAAATCATTTTATTGTCATTTAGGGCAATATTCTAAATTAGATATCGGCAATATGGCTGTAAAACATTGTAAGCAACTGCGCATACAAGCAAAAGAAAGGCAATTTCCGATACTTATCGGCAAATGTCTTCGAACGGCAGTACTCAGATTATTTACATATCAAATTTATCAAAAATCATTATTATAGTCCTAACCCTCAACACGTTGTAGAAATATAATAACGTAAAAAAGTTTGAAAGAATATAGTAAATCTTTACTTTTGTGCAGTTTACATAAATATACTGCAAAACTTAAACATTAATCTATGATTCATATTGGAAGCATAATCAAAGAGAAGTTTGACGAACAGGGCCTTTCTGTTTCCTGGTTCGCAAAGCAGCTTTGCTGTGACCGCACTAATGTATATAGCATTTTCAAGCGAGAGAGCATAGACACTGCACTTCTTGTAAAGATTTCTGCAATAATGAACCACGACTTTTTCAAGTACTACAGCAACGACCTAAACATCAAGGCATAACAAATATAACAAGGAGTGGCTGTTTTGTGAATTTCGGCACACTACAGCTTTGAGGAAAACGGTTATCTCTGCCCGTTTTCCTCTTTTTATGCGGTACAATCAAAGATTAAGTCCCAACAATCCCGCTCATTAAATTCTGTCTCCAGGTTTTGAATTCCAATCGGTTTTATTATCTTTACGGCAGGCTTGCGGAACAGACTCCGCACTATTGTCATAAACCACACAAAACTAAGAGCATGAACACTCACTCATTCCTGGCCTTTGACCTTGGAGCCACGAGCGGAAGAGCTGTCATCGGCACACTTTCCGACGGCAAATTCACAATGGAGGAGATACACCGTTTCCCAAACAGCATCATGGAGCTGCACGGCCGTTACTATTGGAACGTATATTCATTATACAATGAGCTCAAGCGCGGCCTCGCAATCTGCGCACAGAGAGGCATAAAGCCATGTTCAATAGGAATCGACACTTGGGGAGTAGATTTCGGGTATATTGCAAAAGACGGCAGCATATCGGGACTGCCCCGTGCCTACCGCGACCCATACACTGACGGAGTACCCGAGGAACTGTTCAGGATTGTTCCACGCGAAGAGGTCTATGCCCGCACAGGCATACAGGTGATGTATTTCAACAGCCTGTACCAGCTTTATGCGGCAAAGAAAGAGGGTAACTCCGCATTACAGAATGCCGACAAGATACTGTTCATGCCCGACCTGCTCGCATATATGCTCACCGGCAAGATGGTATGCGAATATACCGAGGCATCGACATCTCAACTTGTGAACCCTGCCACAAAGCAGTTCGACAAGGAGCTTGCCCAGGCCATTGGCATTGACAGCGACATACTGCTGCCCATTGTTATGCCCGGAACCGTAGTAGGCGAGCTGACTGAAAGCCTTGCCCTGGAAACCGGCATCGGACGCATACCCGTTGTTGCAGTTGCAGGCCACGACACAGCGGCCGCCATTGCCGCCATCCCTGCAGCCGACAAGGAGTTCGCGTTCCTGAGCAGCGGCACATGGAGCCTCATGGGCATTGAGTGCGACGCACCTATCATAACAGAAGAGACGACACGCCTCAACCTCACCAACGAAGGCGGCATTGACGGCACTACCTGTTTCCTGAACAATATCACAGGAATGTGGCTGCTCGAGCAGTGCCGCAAGGAGTGGGAGAAAGAGGGCAAGGAATACAGTTACCCCGAGATCATTGCAATGGCCGAGGGTTCTATCCCGCTACGTAGCTTCGTGAACCCCAACGATCCGCTCTTCACCAACCCGCATAGTATGAGTGCCGCCATTATTGAATATTGCAGCCGCACGGGGCAACCGGTACCCGAAAACCACGCACAGATCATACGTTGCATCTTCGAGAGCCTCGCATTGTGTTACCGCAACACCTTGGAGAATATACGCAACGTATCGCCGCACGCCATAAGGAGGTTGCACGTCATAGGCGGCGGTTCAAAGAACGCCTTCATGAACCAGTTGACAGCCAACGCCATTGGAATACCCGTTGTTGCCGGCCCGTCCGAGGCTACAGCCATAGGCAACTGCATGATACAGGCGCGTGCGGCAGGGCTTGCCGGCGACCGCTGGGAGATGCGTACCCTCATAGGCAAGGCCGTGGAGACAGCCACATTCACCCCAGCCGACAGCACGGCATGGCAGGAGGCATACAACCGCTATAAGAGCATTACAGAATAAGGACACAACTTTTAAACAGCACAATATGGAAATCATCAGAAACAATGCAGCACTCATGGCCGAGATCGGACGCATTGCCGAAGTCGCAGGCTACTTGTGGACAAAAGGATGGGCCGAGCGTAACGGCGGCAACATCTCAGTGAATGTGACAGCCCTCATGAGCGAAGAGGCAAAGAACCTCCCGGCCCTTGCCCCATCACGTGAGCTTGTAGAAACCGTACCTTGCCTTGGCGGCAACTTCTTCTATGTCACAGGAACAGGCAAACGTATGCGTTATGTTGCCCAGGCACCATTTGAAAACGGTTCCATCATACGTATTTCGCCCGACGGCACATCATTCGACATCATCGCCGAGCAGCCCGTGTGCCCCACTATGGAGATACACTCACACCTTATGATGCACAACTACCTGCGCAGCATCGGGCGCAACACTACCGTGGTGCTCCACACCCACCCCACCGACCTCATCGGTTTCTCACACTGCAAGCCTTTCCTCGAGAGCTCCAAGTTGCTCACACGCACCTTGTGGCGCATGATTCCCGAGGCACGTATCGTTGTCCCTAAGGGTATCGGCGTTGTGCCGTACGCAATCCCCGGCACCCTTGAGCTTGCGCGCCTCACCATTGAGCAGCTGCGCACACACGACATGCTGTTGTGGGAGAAGCACGGAGTGCTTGCCGTAGGCGACGACATCATCGACTGTTTCGACGCAATAGACACAATGAGCAAATCGGCACAGATATACTTCAATGCCCGTTGGGCCGGCTTCGAGCCCGTGGGTATGACCGACGAACAGCTTGATGCCCTTGTTCCGGCATTCAACTTGCCCGACTGCTATTGATAAAGTAATAATATAGATGTTGTCCAAAACGTATCATGTCATTCTATATTTGCACTGT
>CALCYA010000029.1 GCA_937906165.1 uncultured Bacteroidales bacterium
AGAAGGAGTTTTCTCTGCTTCGCTTCCTGACGGTCCTTCTTAATGAAGATTGTCTTTATTCTTCACCAAACAGTGTCAACTGCTCGGGGTTGTCATTGCCGGGCTCCTCTGTTTCAGGCTCCTCTATAACCTCGGGTGGTGGCGGGAACTTTGTAGGCTCCAGCTCGATGATTTCGTCAATCTCGTATGTGGTGAGGCGCTTGCCGCGTGCCTTGAAGCTCTTCACTCCAATGAACTCGTCCACCTCAATCACCAGCGGCTCGCGGAAGTTGTCGTTGCCGCCGAACATCACTTGTATACGCGGGAACGGTGTCTCGGAGAACCATATCAGCTTGTTGTCCTTGTTGTCGCCGAAGCAGTTCTGACGGCGCGGACTCTGCTCAAGGGTGAACCTCTTTACATACGGGTAGCCCTGCTGTGATGCGTCGTATAGTGCCGCTGTCCACACTTTGTTGGGATCGAACTTCTCAAGCACCATAAGGTCGTCCTCATAGTGGTTGTTAAGGTCGACAGGGCTCAGGTAGAACTCGCCGTTGTTGCGTATCGCCAGTATCTTGTCGTCGTTGTGGAACTCGCCCAGATACTCGCCGTGGTTGTCGAAGTTGATGCGCAGTATGTCGCGGTCGAACCACACCTTTCTGCCGCCCAGGGTCGAACTGCCGTGTTTCTTCAGCGTGATGCGCATCACCTCGTTCTTGGTGAGTATGTTACCCATCGACTGGCGTCCCTTGATGGCTATGTCGCTGAAGTCCTTCTCTATGATGGCATTGCGCAGGCGTGGGTTGGGCTTCAGCAGCACCTTGATAACCTCGGCCTCGCCATTGGGGTTGGCTGTGAAATATGCCACCTTCGAGCCCGGAGTGCCTTGTGTGAGGTCATACTCGCGGTCGCGTGTCATGCCTGTGGCAGCAAAACGCTTTATGTAGTGTATGCCGTTCTTGCCGTCTCGGTATACGGCATTGTATATTGTGCGTTTGTCGTTCTTCTTGAACACATCGATGTGGATAACGTTCTTGCCCACGAAAAGTTTGTCACACACCTTCACAATCTTGTATTTTCCGTCTTTGTAGAACAGGATGATATCATCGATGTCCGAGCAGTTGGTTACAAACTCGTCCTTCTTGAGCGATGTACCGATGAATCCCTCGGCACGGTTGATGTAGAGCTTCTGGTTGGCCTCTATCACCTTTGCCGCCACGATTGTGTCGAAATTGCGTATTTCGGTCTGGCGCGGGTAGCGTGCACCGTACTTCTCCTTGAGCATGGTGAACCACTTTATTGTCACCGCTGTCATCTGCGCCAGCTGCTTGTCGATGTCGGCAATATCCTTCTTGAGACGTGCGATAAGCTCCTCTGCCTTGTCTTTGTTGAAACGCAGTATGCGCGCCATCTTGATCTCCATCAGACGCAGCAGGTCATCGCGTGTAATCTCACGGATGAAATCCTTCTTGTACGGTTCCAGACGGTGGTCGATGTGTGCCAGCGCGCTGTCCATGTCAGGTGCCTGCTCAAACTCCTTGTCCTTGTATATGCGTTCCTCGATGAAGATACTCTCGAGTGATGCAAAATGCAGCTGTTCAAGCAACTCACCCTTGCGTATCTGCAGCTCAAGGCGCAACAGCTCCTTGGTGCTGTCTACCGAGCGGCGCAACAGCTCGCTCACGGTGAGGAACACCGGTGTGTGGTTGTCAATGACACAGCAGCATGGGGTGATGCTTATCTCGCAGTCAGTGAATGCGTAGAGCGCGTCTATAGTCTTGTCGCTTGAGACACCCGGTGCAAGATGAACTAAAATCTCCACCTTGTCCGACGTGTTGTCGTCGACCTTGCGTATCTTTATCTTGCCGTTGTCAACGGCCTTGAGTATCGATTCAATGATGAGCGGAGTTGTCTTTCCGAACGGAATCTCGTTGATTGTCAGCGTCTTGTTGTCCTCAGACTTCGTTATCTTCGCGCGGATGCGTACACGGCCCGTGCGGTCGCCGTCATGGTAACGCGACACGTCGATGCTGCCGCCGGTCTGGAAGTCGGGCAACAGTTGGAACGGTTCCTTGCGCAGGTAGGCTATTGCAGCGTCACACACCTCATTGAAGTTATGCGGCAGAATCTTTGAAGAGAGGCCCACTGCAATACCCTCCACACCGTGTACCAACAGCAACGGGAACTTCACCGGCAGGGTGATAGGCTCCTTGTTGCGGCCGTCGTACGACAGCTTCCACTCAGTTGTCTTGGGGTTGAACACCACATCATGTGCAAAGTGCGACAGACGTGCCTCTATGTATCGTGGCGCGGCAGCCGAGTCACCGGTGAGGATGTTACCCCAGTTACCCTGGCAGTCGATGAGGAAATCCTTCTGTCCCATCTGCACCAGCGCTCCGGCAATTGAAGCATCGCCGTGAGGGTGGTACTGCATGGTGTGTCCCACAACATTCGCAACCTTGTTGTAGCGTCCGTCGTCAAGCTCGCGCATCGCATGCAGGATGCGGCGCTGCACAGGCTTCAATCCATCGTAAAGATGGGGCACTGCGCGTTCCAGAATCACATACGACGCATAGTCCAGGAACCAGTTCTGGTACATTCCCGTAAGCTTGTGGGTGATGGGGTCGCCGCTACCGCTGGGGTCATAGTGGCTATGCTCCTCACCTGCGGGGCCCCCGTTCTCTGTGGCAGGCATCTCCCCGGCGCCGTTCATCTCCTCGATGTTCTCGTCAAATTCGTTGTTGTCCATAACTTATACGCGCTTTTATTCGCACATTACCGCAAATTTAAACAAAAAATGGCGAAAAAAGAAATTTACGCTTCTAATATTGTGTACTCTGCTGTATATCAGACTACATTTCAGTTTATATCATTAATTTTTAATGTTATTTATAATTATAGTGCCTTGCAGGCGGTGTTTTTAGGTAAAAAATCATTATCTTCGCAAAATATTTGAAAGTGGCTAAGGGCTTGGTTCCCCTTCGCCGGATATCAAAGTAGAATAATAAATAAAAAAAGATATAATTATGGCTCAAGAAGATGTATTCAAGAAAGTAGTTGCGCATTGCAAGGAGTATGGTTTCGTGTTCCCCTCAAGTGATATCTATGACGGTCTGGGTGCTGTCTATGATTACGGTCAGATGGGTGTGGAGCTCAAGAACAATATCAAGACATATTGGTGGCAGAGCATGGTGCTGCTGAACGACAACATTGTTGGTATCGATTCTGCAATCTTCATGCACCCCACAATCTGGAAGGCTTCGGGCCACGTTGATGCGTTCAACGATCCTCTCATCGACAACCGCGACTCTAAGAAGCGCTACCGCGCCGATGTGCTCATCGAGGAGCAGATTGCAAAATACGAGGAGAAAATGGAGAAGGAGGCTGCAAAGGCTGCAAAGCGTTTCGGTGACTCTTTCAACCGCGAACTCTTTATGGAGACTAACCCCAAGGTGCTTGCCGAGAAGGCTAAACGCGATGCTCTTCAGGAGCGTTTCGCAAAGGCTCTCAATGCTATGGACCTTGACGAGCTCCGTCAGATAATCATCGACGAGGAGATTGCATGCCCCATTTCAGGTACACGCAACTGGACCGAGGTACGTCAGTTCAACCTCATGTTCTCAACCGACATGGGTTCTACTGCTGACGGTGCAATGAAAATCTACCTCCGTCCCGAGACTGCACAGGGTATCTTCGTGAACTATCTAAACGTGCAGAAGACAGGCCGTATGCGTATTCCTTTCGGTATCGCGCAGATAGGTAAGGCTTTCCGCAATGAGATTGTTGCACGTCAGTTCATCTTCCGTATGCGCGAGTTCGAGCAGATGGAGATGCAGTTCTT
>CALCYA010000030.1 GCA_937906165.1 uncultured Bacteroidales bacterium
AATGGTTCGAAAGTCGTAGATGGCATGGGCCAAAGTTTCATAAACACATTTTGTAATTCTTTCTGACGTGCTTTCAATTCTGTTTCTGTCCATTGCTCACACGATTTCACAGAGTTATTCAAACGGAATGCACTATCCTTGAATCCCTTCTCCATGTCTCTCTTCTCAATAAACGTGAGATTGCTATATTGAGAATTATAACCTGTGAGCGTGAGATTTGCCATTGTGTGCAGATATTGTTCATGAATTCTTTCCCAATCTTCGCCTAAAGCCGTTTTCCACTTATCCGACAGAGTTTGGGGCATGATATGTTCTATGGTGATATTTTTCTCTGTCAGCTCCTTCATCACATCATGCCGCTCATTATTGTCTTGGTTTTCCATACGTTCCAAGATAAACATACGGGCATTGGCAGGCATCTTATAAACCTGACGTGTTTTAAAGTCACCCCTTACTTCTTCATCAGAAGGGAAAACGGAAGAGCGCCCTTTCTTCAACAAGACATAAGTCAGTACATCAATATACGAAGGAACGGCATTATCGGCTGCTTTGTTGACGTGGTTCAACACATCTCTATGGAGTGTTGCAAACACCTTGTTCAGGGCATTAGAAGGGAGATTGCAGATGATTCTGCGTGCCCAATATGCTTCTATCACATCAAGTACACGATATATCTCGTTTTCTGCCAATCCCACTTTTAATGCATAGTCGAAGAAAGCCATAAAGAATGGATAAGCAATAGTAGAATCCAGCGTTCTTAGCTGGTTCAACTTCCTATTCAGTTTATCTGTGCCTACCGTTGCATTGTCCACTTGGCTATATATCTTGGCGTAGTGATGCATGTCTTCTAAGAGTGTAGCCCTGTCAACACTTATATCCTCAGCATACTCTTTAAAGATAAAGTATATTTTATCGATACGACCAATCTTTCCTTGCTTCATAGTAAGGTAGTCGCGTACAAACGAAGAAGGGTCATACTTTGTGAACTCTTCAATAGGATTCCAATATCGAGTATACAAGTCATCCTGCTCAACTGGTGCAAGTGACATCAGCAGATAGTTACGAATTTTGTCTGCTTCACTCAGATCAAGACCTGTCGAGTTCAAACTCTCAAAAATCAGCTGGGGATCATCATCTTCGTCAAGACGAATATTGATGACTTCCAGTTTCTTGATGGTCTCAAATAGTTCATCAATGGTCAATCCACAATGAATAATCTTATCATAGAAGAAGTCGTAGTTGCGGGTAACATTCGACTCTTTGATATATTGCTCCTTAGGCTTATACAGCAAAGCATCAAAAGCCTGCATATCTTTCTTGATAGGTTTTAGCTTTACCTTTCGTTCATCCTCTTGATACTCATCTACCAGATAACGCTTGAAGATTTTCTCTACAAGTTTAGCGTCTGTTGCTTCTATCAATCCCTCCTTCTTGGCATTTACCATCGCAATCAGCAACAACGAAACGGTAGTAATTCGTTGTTGTCCATCAATAATGAATCTGTCTTCTGTACCAGACTGTATACTTGATACAATGCTGCCAAAGAAGTGACTTCTGCGGTCACTATTGTGCAGTTTCATCAAGTCCTGAAACAACTGTTCACAGTTCTCTTCCTTCCAGTCGTAGTTACGCTGGTAAAGAGGAATAATGAATCGCTTGTCTGATCCATCAAAGAACTTTATTAATGGTTGTGCATCACCTTTCATGTGCTTTCTGTATTTATTTCATCTTATGATTTTACCTCTATGAATGCATTAAATACGACAGACGTATGTCATTTCAATGACTTATATTTCTCTAGTTCTTCTTCTGATTGCATTATGTTCAATAATATATCGTCAACCTTAAGATTAGAATTATACTGTAAATCTTTTCTGATTAGGACCAACAACTCAAGGACTTTATTCAGCATCTCTTTTTGGTCATATTCGGGATTACAGAATTTCAGCCATTCGTTCATTGCCTTAAATACTTGATCTGAACCATACATGAAGATTGTCTTTTTTATTTCCATCATTTTTATTAGTCCATCATGTGTATCCAAGTCTTTATTCTCTTTTGACTGCGTTAATAACTCATAGAACAGACCGACAAATTTAGAATAAGCCTCATTTTTCTTCTCGGAGATAAGATTTTCCATTACTTTTATTCTTTCAGTTTGCCTATGAATATACCATCCTAAGATGGCAATAATAATTCCTGCAAGACCTAATATACCTTTTACTAGAAGAACAATGTCTTCTTTTTCTAGTTGGGTTAGTGAGATAGCAATATTGTCCATCCTTGTTTTCTCTTATTATGTTATAATTATTAAAGTATTATATTATTCATTTACACTCTATCAACAAGATTCTCTAAGTCATTCAAATTAACCAACATGAATGCCATGCGTTCATATCCCAAAGTATATTGGGATATTATATTATTAGCACAGAAGTTTGTCAAGGGTTGTATCCGTAAATGTACGCCAGATTTCGAGTTTCACTTTCTTGTAATCACTGAATAGCTGACCGACACGCTCAATTTCGAACACTAGCCGTAGGTCATTCTTGTCTTCATTCTCCTGTCCTTCCTTGCGATAACCAAGTCGAGCAATCTTGATATAGTAAAGATCGCGAATACCTTTTCCAGAGAGGTACGGCATGAAGTAGTAGAGCTTGTTGAGCGCAACAGTCGTCGGAAACTTTTTGCCTGTGTAATAAATCTTTGCAGAACCATCAAGATACTGTTCCCAATTGTCCTTCTTTACGTTGCAAATGAGGAGGTTCTTTGCGAGGTCGATAGGCAAGTTATGACGAATGCTCTTCGTATTGTATTCTACTTCAATGTCTTCACGAACCATGGAGTTTCGCGTGATTGGCTCAAGTTCGTATTGATCGAAGAGGTCGAGGAAATTGAGTTGTTTGGGAGTAATTTTTTTGGAGACTATCTGACTGATACCTACTCTATGGAAATACAATTTTGCAAAAACTTCGTCTAACTCTGCTTTTTGACGTTCAATTTGTTCGTCTCCACCTTTTAATCGCGATACAATCTCGCCTACCAATTCTTCAACATGGCTCTTCGCTTCATCGCTCGGTACGATGAAAGGAATCTTTTTGATATAATTAGCCGAATTATTTGTTGATGGATTGATAGCATTAATCAACTCTGTGCATACAGCCGAGTTGAAAAAACCAAGAAGGTAAAGAATCCACTTATCATCTTTTGGGAAAACACCCACTATGGATTGGTCAAATAGCCGACCATCTATTAATGAACCTGTAAGCTTAGACGAACGTATCATTGGAATGCCAATGCCGTTCTTAAAGTAATAGTCGGAATTTTGGAACCTACATTTTTTGCTCGATTTATACTCTTGGATAGCTTTTGTTGACCAATCCATAAACCAATGGTTAGGCTTAACATACTCAATGTTACCACCTTTAACCACAGGAACCAAACAATCAGCCGTAGCAATACCACAACTTTTCTCTTTGTCTGTCAAAGAAGATGTATGAATACTTTCGGTATTCGCACAAATGTATTTCTTTGCATTCTTTATCTCTGGGCTAACTGGATGCAGATAATCTTTGTCGTTACCTGAATAAAATCCCGTTACACAATTTGCAATGTCGCCTATCTTCTGAATGGAACCATCATTGATTAATTCTGCAATTTTGTCGGTAGAATTAAACATGAATGCGGAACCAACACCTTCGACTACTTCTTTCTGTGAGATAATTTTTTTCGTACCGCTATCATCATATTCTAATTCCTCTACCGACTTAAAGTTTGTTCTGATAGAGATTTCATTACGTAGATTTTGAGCCACATTTGAAGATCTTTTCAGCGTAATGATGCAAAGATTTGCGTAGCCAAAATTTATTCCTGGGAAAAAAGAAGAAGGGAATAATGCCAATTCTTTTATCTTGGTGTTCGTTAGCAAATACTTTCGAATGGCGAGATGCCTATGAAGCGACAAGAAGGTATCAGGTATGATGAAACTTAGTTCTCCATTCTCGTTAAGACAACGTGTACAAGCATAGAGAAAAAGAGTGTAACTTTCTTTTGTGTACAAATCTGCGTACAACTTGTTAAGGAGGTCTTTCTTCTTCTCGTTATTACGTGCCCCATAAGGAGGATTGCCAATAATTTTATCATACTTGACACTACAAGATGTAATGCTGTCATCTAATAGAGTATCTGTTTCTTTTATCTGAATATTTGCTTCCCCATTATATTTGTTTTTGAGTCCTATAACAGCTTGGGGATTTAACTCAAACACGCTGATGTTTGCATTCGGCACCTTCTCTAAAATCTTGTCAACGAACACCCCATCTCCTCCACAAGGCTCTAAAATAGAATCATGTGGACGAAGGTCAAGCATCCCCGTCATATAGTTAAGGATTGGATCAGACTTTGTGTAATGTGCCTGATATACTAATGCTTCGTTCATATTATCACCAGATAAGATAACTTTGAAGTTCATTATTTGTCACAGCATCCCTCATCTGTGGGGAGAAATCATTCATCCAATCTATGTTCTGTTCAATCCAATTATGAATATCAAAACCAGTAAAATGATGAATCTTAGAATAAGTATCAGTACCGCATGAGGTTTCCCATATTCCAGAGTTTTGAAGAGTGGCAAGGTAATGGTTGTTATCCGTTGAACGTACAAATATCAAGCATTTGTAATTTTCCGTTTCTATATTTTGATAAATACTGCCAACAAGTAGCAATCTGTTTGTGTTACCTTTCTCGTTTGAACCGAAACCGCTTTTAAAATCTACAATGTACTTTGTCTGACCATCAGTGAAATGTAGGTCACATTCCAACTGAATCTCACCAGATGTGACGAGATTCCATACTTTATCATAGTAACGTTTTAGTTGTTCTTTTTCCTTAACTCTGATTTCTAACGCATCAATATATGTGGTAATTTCAGTTGTTAGGCTTTCTTTGACTTCCGAGAACAAGGGTGGCACAAAGGCTGAGATTCTAGTAGAAGGATATTTAAAACATAGTTTACAGAACGGTTCCCACAGCTCTCCAACTCTACGTGAGAAAGCCATATAATCGTATTCCCAAACAGAATTTCGAGATTCCAGCATGACCACATCATTTGTATATGTAATCATTAAGACGCATTCCAAAGTCTCAGAGTTAGTCCAATTTTCTGTCCTTGCCTTTTCATTTAGAATTTCCAAAAGATTATCGCGACTTTGGATAATGGCCTTATTTAAGGCAGATGCTTTCTTTTTGTAGTCGGCTGCAGAATATTCAAGTGCTAAATCACTCAAAATTTCATTAGCACGACTTCTGTAATAAGCTAAAAGTTCTGCTTTATTATATCTTAAATCTTTATTTATATCCATAACTAATCAATTTTTACTAATTCTAAATCTTAATAATTGCAGATGGTTTGGTTGCTCAAAGTGCAATTAGTTCACTACTTCTTCGGTCTCTCTATCACCATATACTTGGCCCCACATTTTGCAAGCGTATCCCAGCCATACGGGCAGTCATCATGCAGATAGAGAAATTGTACGGTAATGTTTTCATTATTCTCATCATCGTGTGATTCGGAAGAGTAACAGACAAGTGTAACGTACATGTCATAGAGGTCAGGATCTTCTTCCACCCAGTAATTGTCATCGGTGCAGTCGAGCCATACGTTAGTGATAATCTTCTTTTCAATTTGCAGAGCAATTGCCTGTCTGTTTTCAGCATCAGGAAGCAACTCTATCAGTTTACGAGTATAATTATTGTATAGTGATTTTGCTTCTGCTTTAACTGTTAACAGTTTCACATCAGCATCGTATTGACGCATCAGGCTTTTAGCATCTTTAAGAAGTTTGCGAGAAATCGGCTCGAAGTTACAGAATCCACCATCAACTGCAACCATTGGGAATCGACGCTGAGCATTGAGCCCCTTTTCGTCAAGCAAATACCACGTTACAATGCAGAAATCTTTATTTCCTGCATTCCCTTCCACCTCGTTTATCTCCATGAAAACGAGAGGATGCGGCTCCATTTGAACAAAGGCATCACCTTTTCGGATACTAGGTTTATCTTGATTCTTATCCATATTGGTAATATTATTTTTAACTCTTTCGCTTAAAGCATATACATTTCTACTCAAATACGATTTCAATCATTGAAGCATCGTCATCTAAATCTATAGGCAATTGTTTTTGCATATTACCTGTATTCAGATAATATCCATCGGAACACAAGAAGATTGTATTACCATCATTGGTTGATACACATTCAACCGGAATCTGTTCTCTAAAACCTTTGCCATTTACGCATCGTGTCAATAAGGTCGTGCTTCCTCCAATTGCGATATGGTCAGTTGTCAAAAGTTGAAGCATATCATTATCCCTCTTATACAATCTGACATTTCCTTGCCAAGCATAATGGACTGAATCATTACCTATCAATGCAACGCATACGGCAGCACCCATTTTGCACCTTAACTCATAGCATTTCTGACGGATGGACTTATCTGCCATACCAAAAGCTTTACGCAAGAGGTCTTCTAAATCATACTTGTGAAGATTTGAAGCAATAAAATCAGCAATGGAATGTGAGACTATTCGTGCAGCCTGATTCCCATATGACAAACCACCCATACCGTCTGCCAATATCGCCAATGAATACCCCTCAGACAAATCTTGACATAAAATGTAATCCTCGTTTGCCTTGACGTTACCAGCAATGCTGAATGTATTAAATTTCTTCGGTTTCATTTTCAACAGCCTTTTGGAAAACATTTACTATCGCCAGCCAAGTATCTCTTACAATCTCATACTTCAAGCCGTATGAACTTTCAATCATTTGATTAACAAGTCGGCTTTCTTCCTCTTTTGCGAGCTCGCCCTTAATAACCTCTTTGTAGTAGTTGAGCTGATTGACATCAAGCAATGCCACTAAATCGTGAGCCAGCCAATAGCCTCCAACGATATATTCATCAAAGTTTCCCCAATCATATACTTCTTGATGTATTTCTCTATCAAGATTTGCCATAAAGTAGTTAGAAAGGATAAATGACATATCCTCAGCGTCCTTGCTTGTCTTTGCATTTCTATCGAGCCAAGCGTTGAGTTTCAGCAAAAAGAGTCCGTGCAATGAGGCAATCTTAACATAAAATTCATCGTCAATGCTTACAGTAATAGCTTCAGATAACACTTCATCAAAGCCCTTCACCGACATTGCTACAACTTCTTCAGGTGGCCAATAGATATTATCATCTTCTTTTGCTACAACACCGTATGGCACAATATCAAGTTCATAGTCCCCGTAGAAAAATCTTTGCTGCATATCCATAGACTTTTCAAAGCCATCAGCTATAAGTTTTTGTTTAACTTGCTCAAAAGTATCCCAATCGGGTATTGCTATGGCTATATCCAAGTCTCGGGTTCTTCGCCTTGACTCAGTGTCGAGCAGTTGCTGCATAACAATATCACGAGCAGTTGCTCCTATCACATAAAACTCTCTACCCATCTTATTGAAACTATCGGTAAGTTTACGCAAGAGTTCTAACAATAGAGGATTGCCTATCTTTTCACTCGAAATCGTTAAGTCCATATTCCATCAATCTATTGGCCGCTTCCAAACAACGGCTGTTATTACTGCCCATTAAATCTGCATAAATAAGAATAAGAGGCGCAAGATGATTTTCAGTTTCCCATTGCCAAAATTTTTGGTAGACCTTTATTTCGCCATTGGTATCCTGCTTTACAAATCCAGTCTTCATCAGATATGCCGTAGGCACATCGGTATATATCTCAAATGCTCCAGGTTCTAAATAATTATCAATCATATTGGCCGCACCTTCTCCTCCCCAAAACATCCCTTCGGGCAATTCCATAGTCTTCCACTT
The DNA here is from genome assembly GCA_937906165.1 of uncultured Bacteroidales bacterium. Taxonomy (GTDB): domain Bacteria; phylum Bacteroidota; class Bacteroidia; order Bacteroidales; family Bacteroidaceae; genus HGM04593. The sequence goes on from CALCYA010000030.1 coordinate 7,871, forward strand.
ATTTCTTTGTTCGTTAGTGCGAAATGTCATTCTGCCTATCAGGAGTTTAGGTTTCAATACTTGATTGTAATTCTCCACCCAAAGGTCAAGCAATGCTTTTCTGTTCTTTAAGATTCTACCTTTATCAGTTACTAAGATGAAATTTCGTGTGACTAATTCATCAATCACATTTTTTACCGTACCAAGGGCAACTCCCGTGTTTTCTTGAATCTCACGATATGCCTTATTGACATTATTCTTATCCTGCAAAAGATAGAATATCACTTTGATTCCTGCATCCTGAAAAACAGGATATGCTTTTTCATTGGCAAACACATTTTTTTCACCCTTGTTAGTAAGGTGGAAAACAGGAATATTACCGTTCATATATCTTATATGGCAATTACCGGCACAATCCAATATGTTTAATCCTAGTCCGACAAGTTTGTCGAACATATTAGGATTGATATACTTCGCTACCAATAGCACTGGCCTGTTTTCAATAGCCATATACTTTTGCAAATGATTTACAATCGTGTTGATATTGGTCGCTGTAATATTACCTTTAATTTCACACAGGTAATCCACATTCATAATCTGAACAAGAGCGTCAAAATTACCATATGCTCCATTTTCTTTATGAATGACGACATCATCAGGTAGAGTAAACTTCTCCTTTAATGCTTCCAATGCCAAATTCAATGTTTCACGTTCTATTAGTATCATCTTGTTCAAAATTTAGGATTGTTCAATCAGATTGAACACTTCAAAGATAATGAACATATTTTAAAACGCCAAAAATTTTGTTCAATAAATACTGTTTGTTCAATCGTATTGAACATCTTTAGTGCATGAACACAGCAATATATTTGGAGTTTTGTAACAAGTGGCTCTTCTGTATTTGCTTCAGATTCGAGAAATTAATTTTGCAAATACTTTGAAAGAACCTTTTCGTCTATTTCAATCTTATGCCGTCCGGTAGTAGTGCGCAAATTCTTCTTGATAGTTGCAATCGCAGTATTGGAAAACCATTCATTGAAAGTATTGAATACAAAAGCTGGCGTTGCATCACCATTTATATTATATTGGTTAGCAATATTCCATGCAAAGTTCTTCAAAGAGATTTGAGTAACATCAGACCGTTTCCTTATACGAATCTCGGTATTTGACAAAGCTCGTCGATTGGTAACGAAATAACGAACGCATTCACACAACAGGAATACCTCTGATTCATCAAACTGCAAATGCTTGAAGGTATCTCGTGTATATTTGAGTACAGCAGTAAGTTTTGCGACATTTTCCATTTCTTTACGCTTGGCATATTCTTGTTGCTCGTTTTGGTATTCGTAATGGAAAAGCTCCATCCGTTTTCTGAACGCATCATTATTCTTTTGGAAAGAATTGTATTCTGTAACTGCACCAATACTTGAAGTCAGAACTGGTGAAGCCTCTTTAATATATATAATAGGTATAAGCTTCATTACGTATCCAACCATCATGATACACATATGATATATGAGTTTGAGAGCAATATAGCAGCCTACCAATACAAATGGGAAATATCCCAATTGCACCGAAAGGGAATTGCACACTTGGAATGCAACGAACGATGCTATTAGCACTGACACTAATTCAATGACTAATGTCTGAAGTATATATTGTTTCTTACTCATATCTATCTTTGTTTATTTCACGATGCAAAGATATTGTGATTTTTCGTAAAAAACGAAAGACAAAAAATAGGGGTGCTTGGGTAAAAAGTTCAATTTTAGGGGATTATGAAAAGAAAAGACAAACAAATACAAACAAGTCACACAAGTGAAAGAAGAAAACTATATCATTTACAAAAGTTAATAAAATATAAATCTTCTCTCATTTGTAGATGTTTGTATTTTGTACGGCAAAAATCTTTTGGCATTAACGTTTTTTACAAGTTCAAGAAATCAAAAAATGGTGAACTCAATGCGAAATAATGGTATTTTGCGAAGTTTGAATACACCTCAGAATACAAAATTACCTCAATACATTCAGGCTTTCTTGGGTACCATATCCACTTCATGGATACTGAAATCGATTTTCTTTGAGTACTTTTACAGAGTACTTATAATTAGCATCTATAAATATTCACGATTTACAGATATTATTTATAGTTTTGCACCAAACGCAAAGAAGTTGCATCATGAGCAAGGAAGATATAAATAGATTGAAAATAGTTCTTATAGAACAGAAGCGTACAGCAAAGTGGTTAGCAGAACAAGTAAATCGTGACCCTGCCACCGTATCTAAGTGGTGTACAAATACTGTACAACCAACACTCGACACATTACGCCAAGTGGCAGATTTGCTTGATGTGGACATCAAGGAACTACTTAATTCATCAAAATAAGTGCGTATGGTAGGGATTAGGCGAGAATATAAGTTCCATTTTTCCCAAATTAATGAAGTTTGAGAGGAAACGAACCTGAACGAAACTGAACAGAAATATAAGATAGCACTGGATAAAGCGAGATAAAAAAATGAGTTAAATCATATAATGGACAAGATTGACTTTTTATATAACAAAAAACGAATCTAAAAACATTAAGAACACTTATGGATAAAGATAAAAAAATCCACCTTCCAGATTTACCAAAAGATGAATATTATGAAGACCTAGTGGCTGCATTATTATGTGCAGGTGGATACTACATCGAAAAAAGAATTGATCTTCGTGAACCAACAAATGTTTTAGAATTGGATGTAGTAACATCAAAGTATTATCCAGACCATGTTGACAAAACCTTGTCTGAGATAAAATCTGCAGGATGGGGGTTTCCTGATGTTTTTAAGGTTAGAGGATGGTTGGATTATCTTTCTTTGCCAAAGGCATCATTTGTATGCTTAAATACCAACAAAAGTGATTTTGCCCAAATACAACAAGTCGCAAAAAAACTAAGTATTGATCTGTTGGAAATTGTAATTGAAAATAAAGAAATTAAAGAAGAAAATCTATTAAAAGCATACGAGATAAATGTTTCAAATAAAAAATTGTATGATTGTGCAACATGGGCTATTAGACATGCTTTATGCTGTGAAAGAATTATGATAAACAAATATCTTAAGCCATTAGTAAAAGATCCAAATGCACCGCATTCTTACCAATGTGCAAGTGATTTTTTATATATGGTTTGCGAGCATAGTTTTTTTCAAAATAATGCATACGAACGTATCAAAGAAGTTTTTGAAGCATTCATTAACTTTAAAAATCTTACAGCCAGAATGGATACAGAGTTGTTGACAAAAATCTATCCAGATTCAGAAAAAGCAACTCTTTCTAGTGATTCATTTTCAAAATTATTCTATGAATGCACTTCCAAAAAAAATCCTCTCCACATTGCTTTGTATGCAGAACTTATGTGTAGAATGACAATGCTTCAACTTAGTGTTGAGGAATCTTTCAGAGACAAAGAAATGAAGGGAATAATGAGTGTTATTGAACGATTAGGACTTCCAAGCAATATTAAAGATGGTATAACGACTTTGCAATCTTACCACAAATATTATTATCTGTATCCTCATTTTTGGCAGATATTTATATATGTATTTGGAGGATTTATTCTTGAGGAAAAGAAAGAGAATGAATACGAAATGTTATCTGAACTTACAGGAATCCCTCTTGACGAGATTCCCAATGCTTTGATGGCATTTGACGTTTTGTTTCCAATAGATGGATCATCATGGTTGTTTAAAAACACCTATTCTAATATTACAATCCTCCGTTTTATGCCTCTTCAATTAAGTGGAGTTGGTGCTAATTTTAGAAGGATTATATATAGGTCAGATGATGAACATGTATCGTATGAAGATTTAGGAATACAGTTTGCATCAAAATATACATTAAGTGATTTGATTAAGTACAACAACCTATTAATTGAATATCTTTTTATGGACCCAAAAATTCGTAATTTGAATTGATTATTTTTCCAGCAATTCCAATTTTGTATTTCCTTCACAAATATTTGGTGGCATGAAGATAAAGCTGACTTTTGCACCAACAAAAGAAAAAAAACACAAAGAAAAGAACAAAAAAGAGAATACGAAGAATATCATATGGATATCTCCTAACGTTATTAAAAGATGACATCCAAGAAGCTTTTGATGAATTTTAGAGACCATATTTGTACCATTGAAACTTATCTATTTGATATACAATAGTGTTTATTTTCGAAGAAGTGAAGTAATCCGGGAAACAGACGAAAAATCCAATAACAAGACAGCGTGTAGCTTAAAGTTACACGCTGTCTCTTTTTTATAATTCAGCTGTTGAATTTGTTTATATATCAGTTTTGTCATATATTAGTACCGGCTTTTAAAAGCAAACGACGTGACGAGTGCACATTATTACAACGTCACAAACAAGAAACAAACCACAAATATCTAATTTTATGAAAATCTACAGAATTATTGGAGCTTTAATTGAAGGAGTATTGTTTGCACTCCTCATGTGGATTGGAGATGAATTTATCCTCAAGAACGATAATGCATTATATGTCTATGCCATTCAAGCAATAATCTTTGCTGTGGCGATGTATTTGTTCGACAGATTTTTTAACAGAAAGAACAAAAATTCTTGAGCTGTAAAATCAGCATCATCATTATTATAATCTATAAGTGGTTCATCTTTCAAGTTTCACAGGAGCACTAATCCGGTGCTGAAGAATGACATATATACACAAAAATCAGGGCTGCACATTATGCAGCCCTGGTTTTTGTGTGGCAACAAAGGATTCCCTAACGGAGAATCAGACATTCTTGTCATTCTCAATGAGCTGTAACAGTCTCTCTATTGCCTCATCCTCGGGGATATTCTTCTCTACGCACTCCTTGCGGCGGTAGAGAGAGACCTTTCCGCGGGCTGCTCCCACATAGCCGTAATCAGCATCGGCCATCTCGCCCGGACCGTTCACAATACAGCCCATGACACCTATCTTGAGGCCTTTCAAATGGCCTGTCGCTGCCTTGATACGGGCAAGAGTACCCTGCAGGTCGTACATTGTACGTCCGCAACCGGGGCAAGCGATATACTCGGTCTTGCTTATGCGAGCACGCGTGGCTTGCAGGATTCCGAATGCCAAAGCATTGAGTTCCTCGGCGCTGCTTGACGGGTTTTCAATCCACAGACCATCGACAAGACCGTCAATCAGGAGCACGCCAAGATCGGCAGAAGCTTTGATACGGAGAGCCTCAATAGAACTCTCGTTATACTGACGACGGATAATGACAGGCGCTTCAACGCCCTCAGCCATAAGACGATGTACCAAGGCACGCAATTCACCCACCGCATTGACATGGTCCGATGAAGCGACAAGAGCAATATCCTTGAGTGATTTTATCTTCGCTATGTTTTCAGGAGTGAGGTCACTGTATGTAACGGCGATGAAACGGGCATCATTGGCATTATCAACAGTTGCTACAGGCATAAGGTCTGCTGCGATATCGGAAGCAATATCCTTGTCCTCTACCTCACCACCTACAACTACCGGGACATTCTCACCGCCTATAATGCCAAACGCACTGGTTCTGCGACGTACAGGCTCTTCATAATTGAAATCCCCCGCAACAACACCTTCAATGGCCGGAGCATCCTTGCGCAATGCCACATATTCAACAAGTTCCTTTGCAACAGGTATCTCGTTTTCGGGAGACTCGGCAAGCGACACACGCACCGTGTCACCGATACCGTCGGCAAGCAAGGCGCCGATACCCACAGCGCTCTTTATGCGGCCGTCCTCGGCATCTCCTGCCTCGGTAACGCCCAAATGAAGAGGATAAGCGATACCCTCCTCTGCCATCACACGCACAAGACGGCGCACTGTCGTCACCATCATTGTGGTGTTGCTTGTCTTTATTGACACCACAACATTGTTGAAGTTCTCGTCGCGACAGATTCGCAGAAACTCCATGCATGACTCCACCACGCCCGACGGGGTGTCGCCGTAGCGGCTCATGATACGGTCACTGAGCGAACCGTGGTTCACGCCCACACGCACTGCACGGCCCTCGGCCTTGCATATATCCAGGAACGCCACAAAACGCTCACGCAGGCGCACAAGTTCCTCGGCATATTCGGCATCGGTGTAATCGATATGCTTGAAAGTACGTGCAGCATCCACATAGTTACCGGGGTTGACACGTACCTTGTCGGCATAACGAGCCGCCGTATCGGCCACAGCCGCATTGAAGTGAACATCAGCCACAAGGGGGACATTACAGCCACGCGCCTTGAGTTGCGCCTTTATATCGCCCATATTGACCGCTTCGCGGTTACCCTGGGTCGTAAGACGCACAAGTTCACCGCCCTTTGCCACTATGCGGAGCACCTGCTCCACACTGCCGTCGGTATCCATAGTGCTTGTGTTGGTCATAGACTGCACACGCACCGGATTGGTGCAACCTATTGTCACACCACCCACATTGACCTCGACAGTAGCGCGACGCGCATAGTTGAAGAGGTCTGTTTTAGTTTGTCTTGTACTCATACTGAAGCTCCTTTAGGTCCTCGTTTGCCTTCTCAATCTTTTTCTTAAGATTTTCTTTGTAATCGGCAAGGCGTGATGCCAACTCCACATCGGCAAGAGAGAGCATCTCCACCGCAAGGATTGCCGCATTGAGCGACGCATTGACACCCACAGTGGCAACAGGAATACCCGGAGGCATCTGCACAATGGCAAGCAGTGCATCCATGCCGTCAAGAGTGCTGTTGATGGGCACTCCGATGACAGGCAACGTTGTACTTGCCGCAATGACACCGGGGAGGTGCGCAGCCATGCCTGCTGCTGCGATTATGATCTTCACACCACGCTCTTTTGCACCTTTTGAAAAGGCCTCTACAGCCTCGGGAGTACGATGAGCCGAAAGGGCATTCACCTCAAATGGAACTTTCATCTCGTTAAGGAAGTCGGTAGCCTTCTTCATTACAGGAAGGTCTGATGTGCTTCCCATTATAACACTTACAACTGCTTTCATATCTTTATCTTTATTATCTTAATTAATATTGGTTTACCCGCTGGCACGAGTTTTCAGATTTTACGGTCTCTCCTTTATCACGCCCTTGCGGTATGCATACAGCAGACGCTCAAGGTCGGCAATCTTAACCATTATACCACGGCCGATATCGGTATCACGCACCTTCTCGCGTTCGCCGACCATCTCCACGATGTTTATTGTACCCTCGATATCCGTTCCGTTGAGCACAGCCTCCTCGGTAGACGTGAACGGGGTGAGCTGCACAAGTTCAAAGCCGCGGCTATGATATACCAAAGTGTAACCGGCAATACCTGTACGGTTGTGGTATATCTTTGAGAAACCGCCGTCAATAACCATCAAGCGACCATCGGCCTTGATTGGAGTCTCGCCCTTGAATACACGCACTGGAACGTGTCCGTTGATGATGTGACGGTGACTGCCCTTTACGCCGAACTCATCAAGAATACCGTCACACACATCCGGGTTATCGCGCAGGATATAATACCACCCTTTGGGTTCTTTCTGAACCTCCTTGTCGTCGAGCAGATAACGCTCGAACGTTGCCATTCTTGCCTTACCGAAAAGCGGAGACTCAGGACCGCACCACAGATACCAGAAGAAGTCGGCATACCTGTTACGTACTTCAACATCCACATCATTGTCGAATGCCGTACGTGCCATACGCTCGACCTTCTTCAGAAGCTCTTTACCCTTTACAGGAACACCGTCGAAGACAACCTCACGCATTGAGCCGTCCTCGTTTATGGGCACAGCTGCGTGGAACATCAGGTTCGAATTGTATATCACATACATACCGCCACGCATAAGCAGGCAGTTGACATGTTTCTGCAGGCGCTCGCTGCGCACGAAAGAGTGACGCAGGCGGTCGATGACATCCTGCTCCTCGGGAGTGAGGTCGTAAGGATGTTCCGGGTCAAGTGTCGGCCACAGCTTGTCCTTCATCTCGTAATCCTTTCCGTCGATAGTTATGACACCGCGCTCCTTGTCTATAAACTCCATAAGGCAGCGGTCCATCATATTCCACTCAGGATGCTGCATGGCTATCTGACCCGACAATTTGAACTCAATGACAGAAATAGCCTTATGCATCTGAGCAATCAGACGCACATCCTTCTCGTTGAAATTGGTACGTTCCTCATCCACACGCGGCTGGTATATCTCACACGGGTCATCGGCATACTGCTCCATTGCAAATGTCGCCAACGGCACCATATTGATAGCATAGCCGTCCTCGAGGGTTGTTGTATTGGCATCGCGCAAAGAGAGACGGAGCACACTGGCGATACAGCAGGTATTACCTGCCGCAGCACCCATCCACAGCACGTCGTGGTTACCCCAGGTTATGTCAAGGTGGTGGTACTCACACAGAGCATCCATGATGTGATGCGCTCCGGGACCACGGTCAAATATGTCACCTAATATATGCAGACGGTCAATTACCAGACGCTGGATAAGATAGCAGAGCGCCGTTATGAAGTGGTCGGCACGCCCTGTACCGATGATTGCCTGGATAATCATGCTGAAATAGGCCTGCTTGTTCTGGAAATCATTCGCCTCGTGCATCAACTCCTCGATGATGTAGGCATACTCCTCGGGAAGGCTCTTGCGCACCTTTGAACGGGTGTATTTTGACGATACATCACGGCACACAACAATAAGACGGTTCAGCATACACAGATAATACTCGTCAAGGGCATCCCCGGACTGACGTGCAAGTTTCAGTTTCTCCTCGGGATAGTATATCAATGTACAAAGATCCCTTTTTTCATCACTGCTAAGAGTGTCGCCGAATATCTCATTCACCTTACGTTTGATATTTCCCGAAGCATTGCGCAGGATATGCTGGAAAGCCTCATGCTCACCGTGAAGATCGGCAAGGAAATGCTCAGTAGGCTTCGGCAGATGCAGGATAGCCTCAAGGTTTATAATCTCGGTTGAGACCGATGACACTGTGGGGAAATCACGTGCCAGAAGACGCAGATAGCGGAGATCCTCTTTTACCTCCTCAATTGTTACTTTATTTCTTGACATATCTACCAAAAACTTTAATCAACGGGACACACCAGGGTACATGACCCCGAATATGACATATATTGCAAATTTAGACATTATTTTGTAAAAAGGCAAAAGATGCGCAGTTTTTAGAGGTTGTTTGAAAAAAAGAAGAGTTCACCTTTTGGTGAACCCCTCAGAAATAAACGGCAATGCAATCCTCAGCGCTTCCTGCCAATATTGCCAGGTATGTCCTCCGTCACGCACACGCAGCTGGTAGCGCAAGCGCTTCTCGCGCATTGCCGATATGAACTCAACATTATTGTCGAAAAGAAAATCATCGTCACCCACGTCGATGAACCAACGCACAGATGCGATCTCCTTGAGCTGTTCTTCCGTGGCATTCTTTATTGCCGCAATATTGCTGTACTCTATTGCACTTCTCATGAACACTCCACGGCGGTCACTCGGGTCCTTGCTTATCCAGCTGTTCTCGACCATTCCCATAAGAGCACTCATGGCATAAGCCGATGAGAACATCCCGCTGTGACGGATGGCATATCCCGTCGTTCCGCCACCACCCATGGAGAGACCTGCTATCGCACGGTGCCCCTTGTCGGCAATGACCCTGTACTCCTTTTCGATATGCGGAATGAACTCCTGAAAGAAGAAATCCTCATATCGCCACCCTGGCACATTGAAATAACCGTCGAAGGTTGTTCCTGCATCAGGCATCACAATCACCATCTCCTGCGCCTTACCGCTCTCAAAGATGTCCGTTGCTATAGCCTGAACATTACCCTTGTCGCGCCATGCTGTATGCGTATCCGTAAGACCATGCAGAAGATACAGCACAGGGAACTCCTTACCCTCGTCGCCATAACCGGTCGGCAGATAGATACAGTATTTCTTGGCAGTACCCAATATCTCACTTTTCATCTCACGTTCAAGCACCACAGGAAAACTCTCCTGCGCAAAAGCGCACAGAGCACCCACAACTATAAAAACAAATAGAGAAAATAGCCTTTTCATCATTAATACTAATTTGAATTATTCTTTACGCAACCTTGCAACAGGGATATCAAGTTGTTCTCTGTATTTTGCCACCGTACGGCGCGCCACATTGTAGCCATGCGCGGCAAGCTGCTCCTGGAGAGCCTGATCGGTCAACGGCGACTGCTTGTCCTCGGCATCCACAAGCTCACGTATCACACGGTGCAACTCGTATACCGACTGTTCCGTACCGTCCTCCTTGACGACACCGTCGCTGAAAAAATATTTCAGCGGATATATGCTCCACGGTGTCTGCACATATTTGCTGTTGCCCACACGGGAGATTGTAGAGACATCATAACCCGTCATCTTGGCAATATCCTCAAGTATCATAGGCTTGAGCATAGCCTCATCGCCTCCGCTGACAAAGAACGGTTTCTGCATCTTGACAATGGCCTTCATTGTGGAAAGCATCGTCTGTTCGCGCTGCTGCACCGCCGATACAAAGCCCTTTGCCGACTCTATCTTCTGACGCAAGAACAGCGCTGCCGCCCGTTGTTCGCCATTTTTGCTTTCGGCCTGTTCGTTGAGCATCTGCACATATTCTTCACTGACACGCAATTCAGGGACGTGAGCATTGTTGAGCGAAACAAAGACCGTATCGTCCTGTACATCGAGCAGGAAATCAGGGGTTACCTGCTGACGGCTGAAACCGATGCTCTCTGTGAGCGAGGCCCCGGGACGCGGATTCAGGCGCACAATGTCGTATATTGCATCGCGGCACTCGTCACCCGAAATTTCAAGTTTCTCGGCAAGCTGGTCCCAACGCTTACCGGCAAAATCATCATAATAATCGGCAACTATGCGTTTCTGCAACGACAGGTCACGGTTCTTGCCGTTACGCTCGAGTTGCAACAAGAGACACTCCTGAAGAGAGCGTGCACCTATTCCAGCCGGTTCAAAGGTCTGTATCATCTTCAGCACCTCAAGAATTTCATCAGCAGAGACAGCCAGATTGTTGTATATAAGCAGTTCATCCTCTATCTCAACTATTGGTTTGCGCAAAAGACCGTCCTCGTCAAGAGAACCGATGATATATTCGCCGATTACCTTCTGGACCGATGTGAGCGGCAGCTCCGACAATTGTTCTGTCAGCGTATCACCGAAAGAAGGGGTATCGCCTACGGGATAATCCGCACCGCCGCCATAGCCACCATAAGCAACCGGAATCTCGCCATTGCCGCTATAGTCATCGTACTCATCCACAGAGAGCCCCTCGTCCGAGGGGAGTTCATCCCTTTCTGCAGACAACTCATCCCTCTCCTGAGACTCCAATGCAGGATTATCCATGACCTCTCCGCGCACACGTTCCTCAATCTCCACCGTAGTCATTTCGAGGAGTTGAACTGCCAGCAGCTGCTGTGGCGACAGGGTCTGGACCTGCAACAGTTCCTGGTCCTGTGTCTGTGTTATAGGTTTCTTTGCCATATATTCCGGTTATGTCAATACTGGAAGCTGCTTCCGCCAAGGAACTCGCGTGCGAGCGAGGTCGGAGGCATCTCCTTCTCCTGCAAAGGTACTATATAATCAAGGAAACGCAAAAGCCTTTGGGCCTCGGAATACTCCGGCACATTCTCGGGTACGGCACGGAGCATAGCCTCAGCCTGCTGCTTGAAGACCGCAAGTTCATAGAAGAGTGAAGAGTTGAACATGACATCAGCATTCTCCTGATACGGGAATATCCACTCCTCCTCACCCTTGCGCACATCGGGCCAACGCATTATAGTCTCCTGTGCAGGATAGCCGCGGTACTTCGCATCGCGTATTATACGGCGAAGCAAACGGTTGTCCGAGGTTGATATATAGTTGTGATAATCGAGTTTTATCGAGGTGAGCGCCGACACATATATGCGGAATTTCTCACTGTCGGCTATCTGGGATGTCAACATTGGATTCAGAGCATGTGTACCCTCGATGACAAGCACCATGTGAGGCGACAGTTTCAGACGTTTGCCGTTGAACTCGCGCTCGCCGCTCTTGAAATTGTATGTAGGTATATCTACCTCCTCACCCACCAGAATGCGTGTCAACGATTCGTTGAAATAGGGCAGGTCAATGGAGTGTATCGACTCGAAATCGTAGTCTCCGTCGGGTTTGCGGGGAGTAAGGGTGCGGTTAACAAAGTAATCGTCGAGAGAAATGGCATAAGGAGTGAGCCCACAGGCAAGCAGCTGTATACTGAGTCGCTTGCTGAATGTGGTCTTGCCCGATGATGAAGGACCGGCGATGAGCACGACCCTGGCACCGCGCTCACGGATCATGTCGGCTATCTGCGACAGACGGCGCTCCTGAAGCGCCTCGGACACGTTCAGCAGATCCACCCCATGTCCGGCACGCACGCCCTTGTTGAAATCGCCAATTGTCTCCACGCCCATCTTGCAGTGCCACTGCAGGCGCTCCTCAAAAAGAGCGTGCAGCTTATCCTGCAGTACCTTATCCTCAAGCACAAGAGGGTTCTTCTTGCTGGGGACACGCAACAGCACACCATCGTCATACTTCTCGATGCCGAAAAGCTTCACATAACCGCTGCTGGGGACAAGACCGTTGTAGTAACTGTCGATATAACCGTCAAGTTCATAGTAGCTCGTATAAAGGTGGTCGTATGTCTCGAGCAAGCGCACCTTGTCCATTCGTCCTATGCGGGTGAACACCTCAATGGCATCCTCAGTATGGCATTCGATACGTTTGAACGGGATGTCGCACCCAACAATCTTGAGCATCCTTTCACGCACCGCGTCAACCTCATCATCGGTAAGCGGACGGTCCATACGGCAATAGTAACCTTTGGAGATAGCATTCTCGAAGCGCACCGTCTCACCCGGGAAGATTTCGTTCATAGCCTTCATGAAGATGAACGTCAGCGAGCGCACATACATGCGCATTCCGTCAGACGTGGTGATGTCAAGGAACTCGACATCCTTGTGGCGATAGATGCGCATAGCCAGCCCCTCGGTAACATTGTTCACTTTGGCAGCCACAACACCATACGGCATATCCAGCCCCAGGCCGTCATATATCTCCTTTAGAGTGAGTCCACTCTCAAACTCCTTCGTTATTCCGTTGTTCTTGCAGTATATTCTTATCATAGCCATAAGTTTTATTATAATAAAGAGCCTGCACTATGCCCATTCACATTTGCGAAGATAAGAACAAATTGCCTTTTGCAAACATTTTTCACTATTTTTAAATTAATTCACCTTTGCTTTCTTGAATTTCGTGCAACATTGTATTACATTTGCCTATAAAGTTTTCACATTTCAGTTCAAGCTACGGATTATGGAGAAGATGGCACAATACATAAAGAGCATTGAGATTGACTCCTTGTGGAACAACCGCAAGCATATATATTGGGAATTGCGTCCGGACGTGAACATACTGAGCGGAAGCAACGGCGTGGGCAAGAGCACCATAATCAACCGCTCGGCCAGGCACTTGAAAGTGATGCGCGACGGACGCCTCACCTCCAACCCGCAGGACGGGGTAACAGTGAACTTCTTCCCCGAAGATGCCACAAGCATACAGTTTGATGTAATCAGCAGCATCGACCGCCCGATTATGAGCAGCGAGATGCTTGAAAAGGTGTCGGGTGCCGACATACGCACGGAGCTCGACTGGCAGCTCTACAACCTTCAGCGCCGCTATCTCAACTACCAGGTGAACGTGGGCAACAGGATAATAACCCTGCTTACATCGGGCAACCCCGATGACCAGAGGCTTGCGACAGAACTGACAAAACCAAAGAAGATGTTCCAGGACCTTGTTGATGAGCTCTTCGCACCCACGGCAAAGACCATTGTCCGCGACAGCAACGAGATTCTCTTCAACCAGTATGGCGAAAAGATTCCACCATACATGCTCTCTTCAGGCGAGAAGCAGCTGCTGGTGATAATGCTTACCGCGCTGGTACAGGAGGGTCGCCACTGTGTGATGCTAATGGACGAGCCCGAGATTTCACTGCATATAGAATGGCAACAGAGACTCATCACCCTCATACGCACACTAAACCCGAATACACAGATTATCCTGTGTACCCACTCACCGGCAATAATCATGGACGGTTGGATGGACGCCGTGACAGAGATTGAAGATATCGTACAGTAACAGGCACACAGCAATAGGGGAATGAAAAAGCTGACCGAGTATATAAACTCAAAGTTCATTGAGGCCGCCAATGCCCTGCGCCCCAAGAAAGCGAAGCACCGCATCATAGCATACGTCGAGAGCTATGATGACATATCTTTCTGGCGTTCAGTTTTCGATGACTACGAAAGCGACAAATTCCATTTCGAGGTAATGCTCCCTGCACGTTCGAACCTGACGAAAGGGAAGAAACAGGCCATGATGAACATGCTGGGAGAGGCTTATGGAAAGAACATGATAGCCTGTGTAGACGGAGATTACGACTATCTGCTGCAAGGAGCGACCTCCACATCAAAGCAGCTGATAGAGAACCCCTACATACTGCATACGTACGCATATGCCATCGAGAACCTCAAGTGCAACGCCGACAGCCTCAAGCAGGTATGTGTACTGAGCACACTCAATGACCGCAATGTCATCGACCTTGAAGAGTATATGAAGCTGTACTCGCAGATATGTTTCCCGTTGTTCGCCTGGAACATACTGCTCTACCGCAAGCACGACACAAGGACAATGAGCATGCTACGGTTCTGCGAGATTGTACGCATCACATCATTCAATATAGGAAATCCGGCATATTCTTTGCAACAGCTCGGCAACAGGGTCGAGCACAATATAAAACTGCTTGAGAAACAAATGCCGCATCTTGTCGCGTTGCATCAGGAACAGATGAAAGAGCTGGTTGAGCTTGGCATTAAGCCCGAAGAGACATACTTCTACATACAGGGACACCACATAATGAACAATGTGGTACTGCGCATACTCAATCCTATATGCCGTCATCTGCGCAGCCAGCGCGAGACAGAGATTGAGAAACTCGCATACCACCGTCAGCAGTACAACAACGAGCTCTCATCGTACCGCCACAGCCAATGCGACGTGGCGCTGATGCTCAGCAAGAACACCGACTTCAAGGAGACGACTCCCTACAGGCGTTTGAAGGGGGATATTGAGAAACTGCTTGCAGAACTTGACAAGGTTAAAGTTGGAAACGGGAAATAAGCGAACAAGGTACATGCTTGCCTGCGATTCACGGCTATAATTTTTGGCATTTCCGCTTTAGCGTCTCTTCCAGAAGATTGGAGTGAAGAGCAACAGAACCGCGAAGAACTCAAGACGGCCCACAAGCATCTGGAACGAGCAGAACCATTTTACTCCGGCAGGCAACACTGCCAACGAGTCCATCGGTCCATAATGGCCCAACGCCGGACCCACATTACCCACAGAAGCCACTGAAAGGCCAAAGGAATCGAGGAAGTCCAGTCCGAAGCCCATATTCACGAAGAGGCCCACCATCAGCACAAAGATGTATATTACAGTGTAGGCGAGGATAGCCGACTGCACACCCGTAGGCACTATCTTCCCTGCCATACGTACAGGAATCACTGCATTGGGATGCACAATGCGTTTGAATTCATTGAGCATCACCTTAACCAGAATAGATATTCGCATACACTTCATCGCACCTGATGTCGATCCCGAGCATGCGCCGAAGAACATGAGCGCACATAGCATCAGCCACAGCAACGGCATCCAAAGCACATAATTGGCCGTGGCAAAACCCGTTGTCGTCTGAATAGACACTACCTGGAACAATGCCGTACGGAAGGACTCGGCAACAGGCATATCCGAAGTAAATACAAGCCCCACCGTTATTACAGCTGTGAACAGAAGCACAATGGAAAGATATGTCCTGAACTCCGAGTCGCGGTACATATCCCTTACACGGAACTTGAATATAAGCAGATAGAGGAGCGACAGGTTTATTCCGCCCATGAACATGAACAGCGTTGTCACGTACTCGATAGCAGGAGAGTTGAATGCGGCTATGCTTGCCTGCTTGGTCGAGAAGCCTCCTGTTGAGATTGTAGACATGGAATGGCAGAGAGAATCGAACCATCCCATTCCTGCTACATGCATAAATATGGTACATATCAAAGTGAGCCCAATGTATATGGTCAACAGCCAACGTGCTGTCACAGAGATACGGGGGTGCAGCTTTGCACGCATAGGACCTGCAGATTCCGCTGCAAAAAGATGAATATCACCAATGCCGAAGATGGGGAACACCGCTATAGTAAAGAACACTATTCCCAAACCGCCTACCCAATGCGTCATCATACGCCAGAAAAGTATTGAATGCGGCAAAGCCTCGATATCCTCCAGAATTGTGGATCCTGTAGTAGAGAAGCCTGACATCGTTTCAAAGAAGGCATCGGTGAAATCGGGTATTGTTCCGCTCAACAGATAAGGCAACGTTCCGAACAACGAGAATATGACCCAGATGAGGGTTACTACAATATATCCGTCCTTACGCGACACATCACGCCCTGCTCCGCGGCAGATATATGCAAGCAGGGTACCTGTTCCCGCCATTGCACCCACAGACCAAAGAAGGCTCTCGACCACAGGCTCATCATAATAGAGCGCGACCGGGACACTTGTCAGCATGAAGGCTGCTTCAATGAGAAGCAGGAATCCGAGAATTCTGAATATTGCTTTAGGATGGAACATTATCTGAAGAATTTCTCAAGTTTTTTCAATACATGCTCAAGGCAGAATATTATCACATGGTCACCCACCTGGATCATTGTATTACCGGTCACATTCATGCCCTTGCCGTTACGGATGAGTCCACCGATATTGGCTCCGGCCGGAAGCCCCAGGTCCTTGACCGGTTTGCGTGTCATATAGCACTCCACGTTCACGGGGAACTCCGCCACTACAGCCTGTATGAATGTAAGGCATTTGACACTTGACACATCGGTCTTGAGCATCATCTGGAATATTGTACTCGCAGCCAGCTTCTTCTTGTTGATGACCGAACCTATATCAAGACCCTCGGCCATAGATATGTAGTCGATATTCTCAACCTCGGAAACAGTACGCAGCACACCGGCACGCTTGGCTGCAAGACACGCCAGGATATTCATCTCGGAATTGTCGCTGAGTGCCATGAAGACATCGGTGTGGTCAATACCCTCGCTACGCAACAGCTCAAGGTCGCGGGCATCACCGTTGATTACAAGTACATTGTCTTCGACAAGTTCCAGAAGTTTGTGGCATCGTGCAAGATCGTTCTCGATGATCTTGACCTTTATACCGTCAGGGATAAGCTTTGTGGTACGTACCGCAATGCGGCTACCGCCCATCATAATGATGTTGCGTACCTCGTTGAACTCCTCCTTGCCCGTTATTTTTCTTATATAAGGTATCTGGTCGTGCGTCGTCATGAAACAGACAAGGTCCTCGGGCAATATCACATCGTTACCACGGGGTATGATAGTCTCGTCGCCACGCTGTATGGCAACTATATGATAAGGTATATCGCGCACAAGCTCCTTGAAAGGAATGTTCAGAATAGACGCATTGTCTCTGACCTTTACACCAACCATCACCAGAGCACCGTCACCGAACTCCAACATCTGGCGCATCCAGCTATAACGGATATTCGTAGCTATCTCCTCGGCGGCAAGCTGCTCGGGGTAAATGAGCGAATCAACACCCAAAGATTTGAAATACTCCTTGTGCTTGGGCATCAGATACTCGTAGTTGTCGATGCGGGCAACGGTCTTTGCTGCCCCCAGATAGTGGGCCAGCACACAAGCTGTTATATTACGGCTCTCATGAGGAGTCACTGCCACAAAAAGCTCGGCATGGTCCACTCCCGCACTCTTGAGGGCCGATATCTTTGTCGGGTCACCGACAATTGTCTGAAGGTCGAAAAGCGACTCAAGCTTTCCGAGTTTCTCTTCGCTGTCGTCAAGAAGCACTACGTTCTCATTCTCGACAGAGAGCATCTTTGCAAGGTGAGTTCCGACTGCGCCGGCACCCGCTATGACAATTCTCATCCTTTAATCTCTTTAAACTTCAACAAAGCCTCAAGAACAGACTCTTTGTCCATTCCGCAAACCCTATACAGTTCCTCAGGTGCACCGTGTTCAATGAACTTGTCGGGGATTCCTATAATTTCCACTTTTGAAGTATATCCGTTCAATGCCATGAACTCGGCAACAGCAGTACCCAGACCGCCCTTTACCGTACCGTCCTCAAGAGTAACAATATACTTGAACCTTTTGCCTACTTCGTGCAGGATATCCTCATCGATTGGCTTTAGATAACGCATGTCATAATGCGCCACACTGACACCCTGTTTCCCGGCTTCGGCAACAACTGCTTCCATGACCTTGCCAAGCGGGCCTATGGTCAGGAATGCCACGTCACTACCCTCCTTCATCAAGCGTCCTTTGCCCACCTCAATGGTCTCAAGCGGACAACGCCACTCCTTGAGTGAACCGGAACCGCGTGGATAACGTATAACGAACGTTCCCGCTCCGGGCTGGGCCGCAGTATACATCATACGGCGCAATTCACACTCGTCGTATGGCGATGCAATTGTAATATTTGGAACAGGACGCAGATAGGCAAGGTCATACGCGCCATGGTGAGTTGGACCATCCTCACCCACAAGACCAGCCCTGTCAAGACAGAGAATCATATCCAAGCCCTGCAAGGCAACATCATGTATGAGATTGTCATATCCACGTTGCATAAACGACGAGTATATATTGCAGAAAGGCAGCATTCCGCCTTTGGCAAGGCCTGCAGAGAAAGTCACAGCGTGTCCTTCGGCAATACCCACATCAAAGAAACGGTCAGGGAAGACCTCTCCGAGTTTATGCATCGAACAGCCTGTGGGCATAGCAGGAGTGACTCCGATAATCTTCTCGTTCTCCTTTGCCATCTCCACCAGAGTCTCACCGAAGACATCCTGGAAGCGCGGTGTTGCCGCGTTTGCAACGATACGTTCACCGGTCTCTATGTCAAAAAGACCAGGCTGATGCCATGAGGTAGCATCCTTCTCGGCAGGTTTCCAACCCTTGCCCTTTGTTGTGTGCACATGCAACATGTGGGGACCCTTCATATCCTTTATGCTCCTTAGGATACGCACAAGACCTATTACATCGTGCCCGTCGATGGGGCCGAAATACCTTGCACACATCCCTTCAAAGAAGTTCTGCTGACGGAATATCAGCGACTTCAGACCGTTGTTGAAACGGATTATACTATTGGCGCGGCGCTCGTTCAGCAAGTGCATCTTACGCAAACCCTGCGCTACGGCATAACGCGCCTTATTGTATATCTTTGACGAGTGCATTGAGACAAGAAGCTTGCTCATGCCGCCCACACTGTTGCTGATAGACATATTGTTGTCATTGAGCACCACAAGCAGGTTGTTCGGGGTATTGGCAAGGTTATTGAGTCCTTCATATGCAAGACCTCCGCTCATAGAGCCGTCACCGATAACAGCGACCACATGCTCCGGCACATTCTTTAGCTTTGCAGCTGCAGCTAAACCCAAGGCGGCAGATATTGAGTTTGAAGCATGACCGGCAATGAAAGAATCATATTCGCTCTCTTCGGGTGCGGGGAAAGGCTTGAGGCCACCGAACTTACGGTTTGTATGGAAACGCTCACGACGTCCTGTAAGAATCTTATGACCATACGCCTGATGGCCTACGTCCCATACGATACTGTCGTCGGGAGTAGAAAAGACATAATGCAACGCCACGGTAAGCTCCACAGCACCAAGACTTGATGCAAAATGTCCGGGGTTGTTTGCCAAGGAATCTATGATGAACCCGCGCAACTCGTCACAGAGTTGGGGAAGCTGTTTTTCGGACAACTTACGCAAATCGGCGGGATAGTTTATCGATTCAAGTAACGGGTATTTATTTTCCTTTTCCATTTTAATTTCCTAAAATTTCAGAGACATAATCCGTCATTATCTTGCGAAAATACATTTTTTTTATCAAAACAAGAAAATTATTGTACAAAAAGAGCGGCGCAACTCAAAAAGGCAAGGCAAAAACCCAGGTAATTTTCCAATCGGGATATTTTCAACAAATTTAACCCGTGGAAAGCCAATTCTTTGCGAACTTATCTTATTTTTGCAGTTCAAACACACACGTATGCAATTTTTTACAAAAGTAGAATTACCTGTCAAGGAGATAGAAATCTCGCACAAGAGCCGCATAATACTTATAGGCTCATGCTTTGCCGGGAACATCGGCAAGAAGTTGCAAGAGAGGAAATTCAACATCGAGCACAACCCGTTCGGGGTACAGTACAACCCCTGTTCAATATCGGCAGTGCTCACAAGGATTGCACAAGGAGAGCCTTTCACAGCAGAATCACATGAGATTTTCGAACATGGCGGCAGATGGCACAGCATAATGCACCACAGTGATTTCTCGCGCAACACCAAAGAGGAACTGCTGGAATGCATAAACAGCAACCTGGAAAGAGCGCACGCCATGTCAAAGGCCTGCGACACCGTCATCGTCACTTTCGGCACAGCATACACCTACACCCGCAACAGCGACGGGACAACAGCAGGCAACTGCCACAAGTTGCCTGCCAAGGAGTTCACGCGCAGCCTAATGGGCATTGAGGAGATTGCAGCAGAGTTCAGCAAAGTCATAAGGACATACAAGAGCCTGAACCCGGAAGTTAAATTCCTTTTTACAGTGAGCCCCATACGCCACCTGCGGGACGGTGCACACGACAACCAGAAGAGCAAGGCAACCTTGTTGCTTGCCATAGACCGCATAATCAGTGAGAACCCTGATTGTTGCCACTATTTCCCCGCATACGAAATTGTGCTTGACGAACTGCGCGACTACAGGTTCTACGCCGAGGACATGACCCACCCGTCGGCAACAGCCATAGAATACATCTGGGAGTGTTTCGGGGATTGCTGTTTCAGCAAAGAGACCGCCGGGATAAATGAGGCTGTAGAAGAGATAATACGCGGACTGAACCACAGACCTTTTGACGAGAAATCCGAAGGTTACCGAGATTTCATCAGGGGATTGGTCCGGAAGATTGAGACACTGACAGGGAAGTTCCCCTACCTTGATTTCAAAAACGAATTGACACGATGCAATACACTATCAAACAGATAAACGGAATACTGAAAGGCAAAGGCAAGCTACCGTCACCCGACAACAGGGTTACGCGCCTGCTCACCGACAGCCGTTCACTAAGTTTCCCCGAAGAGACACTGTTCTTCGCCATAAAGACAAAGCATGGCGACGGACACAGATATATAGCCGCACTTTACAAGAGAGGCGTCAGGAACTTTGTAGTAAACAGTTCCGAAGGATTCAGCGAACTCGCCGATGCCAATTTCATAGTTGTCAATGACAGCATTGCCGCCCTGCAGACCCTTGCCGCACACCACCGTTCATTGTTCGACATACCCGTTGTGGGCATCACCGGCAGCGACGGCAAGACAATAGTCAAGGAGTGGCTATACCAGCTGACGGCCGGAAGTTACAATGTCGCACGCTCACCACGCAGCTACAATTCACAGATAGGAGTTCCCCTGTCATTGTGGTCACTGCGCGAGGAGAGCACACTCGGAATTTTCGAGGCCGGCATATCCTGTCCCCGCGAAATGGAGAAGCTGCAACGTATCATCAGGCCTACAATAGGAATAATTACCAACATAAGCAGTGCACATCAGGAGAATTTCAGTACCATTCAGGAGAAATGCGAGGAGAAACTGTCCCTTTTCAAGGAGTGCGACGTCATAATATACAACGCCGACAACAGACTGCTCTCAGACATCATAGCACAACAGATGCTGCCTGCGCGCGAAATTGCATGGTCACGCCGGGACCCTGAACGTCCTTTGTACATAAAGTCAATAAAAAAAGAGAGTGACAGGACAACAATATGCTACCAATACCTCACTATCGAGAACTGTTTCTGCATCCCGTTCCTTGACGACGCATCGATAGAGGACTCTATCAACAGCCTTGCGGCAGCACTCTACCTGATGATACCACCTGAAACCATCGCCGAGCGCATGAAGCAACTGGAGCCCGTAGCGATGAGACTTGAGGTAAAGGAGGGTAAACGTGGCTGCCTCATCATCAACGACAGCTACAACTCGGACACCACATCGCTTGAGATTGCGCTTGACTTCATGGAACGCCGCAGCAGCACAATGCCCGACCTCGGACGCACACTCATTCTGGCCGACATAAAGCAGACAGGCGAGGACCCCTCCTCACTCTACC
The DNA here is from genome assembly GCA_937906165.1 of uncultured Bacteroidales bacterium. Lineage (GTDB taxonomy): Bacteria > Bacteroidota > Bacteroidia > Bacteroidales > Bacteroidaceae > HGM04593. Next base: position 30,151 of record CALCYA010000030.1, read on the forward strand.
GCACCGTGCTCAACTGCATCGAGAAACGCAAGATCGATAAATTCATAGGAGTGGGCAAGGAGATATCCACACAAAAGGAGGTCTTTGGAGAATCGGACATCGAGTGCCATTTCTTCGACAGCACAGAAGAGTTGCTCGCATCAAAGATGCTGCGAAGCCTCACTAAAGAATGTATCCTTGTCAAAGGCTCCCGTTCATTCCATTTCGAGGACGTGACCGAGGCGCTTGAAAAGAAGGTACACCAGACAATCCTCGAGGTGAACCTGAGCGCACTGCGCGACAACCTGAACACCTACCGCAACAGGCTCGACCCCGGGACAAAATGCGTGTGCATGGTAAAGGCCGACGCATACGGTGCCGGAGCGCTGGAAGTGGGCAGGACATTGCAGGATTGCAATGTAGACTATCTTGCCGTGGCTGTAGCCGACGAAGGTGCCGAACTGCGCAAGGAGGGCATCAACTGCGGAATAATAGTGATGAACCCCGAGCCGAGCTCATACCGCACGCTTTTCGACAACAAGCTGGAGCCCGAGGTATACAGTTTCGGCATGCTAAGGTCACTCATCCAGGCAGCCTGCAACGAAGGCGTCACCGATTATCCTGTACATATAAAGATTGACACAGGAATGCACCGCTTAGGATTCCTGCCGGCAGATATTCCCCAACTTGTAGAGATACTGAAAGAGCAGTGCGTGCTCACGCCACGCTCCGTATTCTCACATTTCGTGGGCAGCGACAGCCCACAGTTCGACGACTTCTCCAAGATACAGGTGGAGCGTTTCAACCAGGCAGCAGAGAGCTTGCAGGCAGGTTTCAGCCATAAGATACTGCGTCATATATGCAACAGTGCCGGTGCCGAGAGATTCACCCACGAACAGAACGACATGGTACGTTTGGGTATTGGACTCTACGGAATATCGCCCATCACCGACGATGCCCGTCTGCACCCGATATCCACCCTCAAGAGTATCATACTGCAGATACACGATGTGCCCGCCGACGAGACAGTCGGCTACAGCCGCAGAGGAACACTCACACGCGACTCGCGCATCGCTGCACTGCCCATAGGATATGCCGACGGCCTTAACCGCAAGTTGGGCAACGGCAGAGGTTATTGCATTGTCAACGGACAGAAGGCACCATATGTGGGCAACATATGCATGGACGTATGTATGATTGATGTCACCGGCATCGACTGCAAGGAGGGTGACATTGTAGAGATTTTCGGCCCCACCCTGCCTGCCGCAAGGATAGCCGAATGGTTAGAGACAATTCCGTACGAGATACTCACGTCTGTATCGAACAGAATAAAGAGAGTATATTACAGCGATTGACAACACTCCTTGATAAAGCATTAGCGGGCGACCGAATGGTCGCCCGCTAATTGTATTTAACCTGAGTTCGATATAAACTCAACCAAATTGCGGAACTGTCATCCCGACAGAGCGAAGCGACGAGGGATCTCAAAATATCGCGAAATAAGAGATCTCTCACATTGACTTTAGCCCCTTCGGGCGTCGACCGTTGGTTCGCTCGAGATGACAAATACGCTAAATTGCAGTACTAATTGTTATATCGAACTCACGTTATTTAAGGGATTATATGAAACTCTTTATGAATATATACAATATAAGTACCGGAGTGATGAAGCGCAGCATAAACAGGATGACTGGTGTCAGTCTGCGGTTGCACAAGCCGTTGTTTGTAAGTTCATCCTTCATGAAATCCTTCTTCATGAACCACACTGCCATGATACAGGTAAACATTGCACCCAACGGCATAAGTACATTGGCTGTGACATAATCGAAGATATTGAAGAAATCAATCCCGAAGAGGGAGAAGAAAGTTACAGTACTGAGCACTATTGACACCACAGTGGTAACCATTGCTGCCCTCTTGCGTGTCAGGCTGAATTCCTCGGCAAAATATGCAGTAAGCACCTCGTGGAACGAGATTGTGGATGTAAGTGATGCCAATATCACAAGCAGGAAGAAGATTGCCGCCCACACTGATGCCAACGGCATTCCCTTGAAAATCTCGGGCAGTGTCACGAATACAAGGGCGGGGCCTTCAGTTGGCTGCAACCCGGCACTGAACACCGCAGGGAAAATGACAAGACCTGCAAGTACAGACACAAGCAAAGTGAGTATCGACACATTGAACGATGTCGAGACCATATTGTTGTCCTGCTTGAAATATGAGGCGTATGTAACCATACATCCCATACCTACCGATAGCGAGAAGAACGCCTGACCTATCGCCATCATAATGGTCTCGGCCTTGAATGCCTCGGTAAAATCACAGGAGAGGAAGAATTTATATCCCTCGGCCGCACCGGGCATAAATGCCACCCTGACAGCCATTATTACAAGGATTATCAACAGCAGAGGCATCATCACCTTTGAGGCCTTTTCAATTCCCTTTTCCACGCCACGTGCCACAATGAAATGTGTCATAAGAATAAATATGACACCCCACAGCAGCGGTTTCCACGAAGCCTGGAACAGGTCGAACTGCTCCTTGAAAGGAAGGGGAGAATTGAACATTCCACCCGTGACAGAATCCGCAAAGTACTGGAGCGACCACCCTGCGATAAGGTAGTAGTAGCCTGATATCAGCAACGCACCCAGGACACCACTATAGCCCAACCAGCTCCAGCGTTTTGAAAGTGTGCGGAAAGCACCCACCGCATTCTTCTTCGTGCGGCGGCCCACAGCAAACTCGGCAAGCATTGCAGGAATACCCACCACGAAAATGCTCAACAGGAACACCAGCAAAAATGCTGCACCTCCATGCTTGCCGGCAATATATGGGAAACGCCATAGCGCTCCAAGGCCTATGGCACTGCCGGCAGCCACCAATATAACACTTAATTTGCCTCCGAACGAGGCTCTTTTCTGTTCACTCATAAACAATCTTTTAAAGAGAGCGCGAAGATAATAAAAAAGCAGAAATGAATGCATTCATTTCTGCTTTTTTATTATCACCCCAAGAGAGTATTACACTCTTTCCTGCGCGCGTACTTATTATAACGTGAGTTCGATATAAGCAAAATCAAATCGCGAACCTGTCATCCCGACAGAGCGTAGCGACGAGGGATCTCTGAATCCGCGAATAATGAGATTCCTCACACAAGGTTCGGAATGACAAAATACGCTAAATTTTAGTATAAATTCTTATATCGAACTCACGTTATTATACAAGGTGTGCAATATGCTGTTCGCGGTCGCCATAAAGCAGGTCAATGAGAGGAATTTCAATCATTGTATAGCAGCCGGGACGCTGACGCATGGTAGCGCGCGCGCAGCATACAAGCACCTGAGCTGTAAGAGCCGGGTTGTTTATACGCATATTGAACTCAAACAGCTGGTTCTGTGTAACGCCGGACACACCCTTGCGGGTAAGGTTCACACCGTGACCCATGTCAAGCAGATTGTCCACAGAAGGTACAAGAGTCACGTGGGTCTCATCGTTCACAAAGTAAGGGTCAGCCTTGATGGCTGCGGCCACCTGCCCGAAATCATACCCCTCTTCCAATTCAATGTAAACCATACGGCGGTGTATGCCTGTACCCACAGGAATAGTCATTGAGAGAGCTGCCTTTACACCCTCTATTGCCTTCACAGCCACAGTGTGGCCCATACTCATTCCCGGTCCGAAGTTGGTATATGTGATACCTTTGGGGGCAATTGCCTCAAGAAGGGTACGCACCACAGAGTCGCTTCCCGGATCCCAACCTGCCGAGATGATTGACACGGCATTACCGGCCTCGGCACTCTCGCTGAGCGAACGGCGCAAATCGAGAATCTTCGAATGGATATCGAAACTGTCGACTGTGTTTATACCAAGAGCAAGGATATCCTTTGCATATCTCTCGACACTGCGTGTAGGAGTAGAAAGGATTGCCACATCCACCTCGCCGAGTTCGCGGATATCCTTAACCACATTGTAACCCTGAAGTTCCGAAGGCATATTATCTGCACCTGAACGGCGCACGATACCTGCCACCTCAAAATCGGGGGCAGCCTGAAGCGCCTGCAATGTATATTTTCCAATATTGCCATAACCGACTATGGCAGCTCTGTTTTTTTTCATATTCACATTATTTTTAAAGACAACGCGAAGATATATAAAATTGTATTTTCCTGTTTCTACGGGAGAACGTTTTTTTGGTTAAATATAATAAAAAAAGGAGCCACAATCCGTGACTCCTTTCTATCTATTTACTCATTGCCTCTTGGACGACGTGGCTCGCGGTCGCGACGTGGACGACGCTCGCGCTCCTCGTAACCCTCGGGTTTCTCAAGGAGAACCTTGCGAGAGAGCTTGAACTTACCTGTCTTGGGGTCAATCTCAACAAGCTTAATCTGGAGCTTGTCACCCTCGTTGATACCGGTCTCCTCCATTGTCTCGAAACGTTTCCAGTCAATCTCGGAAATGTGCAACAGGCCATCCTTGCCGGGCATGAACTCAACAAAAGCACCATAAGGCATCACGCTGCGTACTGTACCCTCGTAAACCTCGCCGGCCTCAGGGATAGCAACAATAGCGCGGATCTTTGCGATTGCCTCGTTGATTGCGTTGCCGTTGTTTGCTGCAATCTCGATGATACCCTCGCCTTCAACCTCCTCGATAGAGATTGTAGCACCGGTCTCCTCCTGCATACCCTGGATAATCTTTCCACCAGGGCCGATGACAGCACCGATGAACTCCTTTGGAATACGCATTGTCTCGATGCGTGGAGCGTGTGGTTTGAGCTCTGCACGTGGCTCTGCAATGCACTCGGTAATCTTGCCGAGGATATGCATACGGCCCTCGCGTGCCTGATTAAGGGCCTTCTCGAGGATATCGTATGAAAGACCGTCAACCTTGATATCCATCTGTGTGGCAGTGATACCGTCAACAGTACCTGTTACCTTGAAGTCCATATCACCCAAGTGGTCCTCATCACCGAGGATATCGCTGAGGACAGCATATTTCTCCTCACCGGCGTTCTTGATAAGACCCATTGCGATACCCGATACAGGCTTCTTTATCTTTACACCGGCATCCATGAGCGCAAGTGTACCGGCACATACAGTGGCCATTGAAGAAGAACCGTTAGACTCGAGGATATCAGAAACCACGCGTACGCAGTAAGGATAATCGGCAGGAATCATGTTCTTCAACGCACGGCAAGCAAGGTTACCGTGACCTATCTCACGACGGCCTACGCCACGCTGTGGACGAGCCTCGCCTGTTGAGAACGGAGGGAAGTTATAGTGCAAGAGGAAACGCTCTGTACCCTGGTTCATTACATCGTCGATAATCTTCTCATCGCGCTTTGTACCGAGAGTAACTGTTGTGAGCGACTGTGTCTCACCGCGTGTGAAGACAGCAGAACCGTGAGGACCGGGAAGATAGCCGGCCTCGCACCAGATAGGACGGATCTCTGTAGTCTTGCGGCCATCGAGACGCTTGCCCTCGTCAAGGATGCAACGGCGCATAGCCTCCTTCTCTACATCGTGGTAGTAGCGGTCGATGAGAGCACCCTTCTCCTCGAGTTCCTCCTCAGTGAACTGGGCCTTGAACTCCTCCTTGATAGCCTCGAAAGCCTCACCACGACCGTGCTTGTCGTTGTTACCGCTTGCGGCAACAGTGTATGCCTTTGCATAGCAAGCCTCGTGTACCTGAGCACGGAGCTCCTCGTCGTTCACCTCGTGGCAGTACTCGCGCTTAACGGTTGTACCGACCTCTTCCATAAGCTCCATCTGAGCCTTGCAGTGAACCTTGATAGCCTCGTGAGCAACCTTCATAGCCTCGAGCAGGTCACTCTCTGAAACCTCCTTCATCTCACCCTCGACCATCATGATGTTGTCATATGTTGCGGCAACCATGATATCCATATCAGCCTCCTCAAGCTGTGCGAATGTGGGGTTAACCACGAACTCACCGCCGATACGTGCAACACGCACCTCAGAGATTGGGCCACCGAAAGGAATGTCCGAAACAGCAAGGGCTGCAGAAGCTGCAAGACCTGCAAGAGCATCAGGCATATCAACACCGTCGGCTGAGAAAAGTATGATGTTCACGTAAACCTCTGCGTGGTAGTTATCGGGGAACAGAGGACGAAGAGCACGGTCAACAAGACGACAAGTAAGAATCTCGTAGTCCGAAGCCTTACCCTCACGCTTTGTGAAGCCACCGGGGTAACGGCCGAATGACGCGTATTTCTCTTTGTACTCTACCTGTAAAGGCATAAAATCGGTGCCCGGCACAGCATCCTTCGCTGCGCAGACTGTGGCAAGCAACATCGTATTGCCCAGACGCAACATAACAGAACCATCGGCCTGTTTTGCGAGCTTACCGGTCTCAAGTGTAATCACTCGACCATCGGGCAAAGCCACATTTTTTGTAACAACATTCATCTTATCTTCTTTTTTAAAACAAAATTTTTATCTAATTCTCGCAAAGATATACAAATTTCTACATTTTAGCCACATTATATAAAAAAAAATACAAAATCGGCGGCAACCGACAGGGAAATATCTGATATTTTGTTTGTATTTCCCCCGTTTGCACTATCTTTGCGCTCTAATAGCGCGAATATAGGCTGTACCCGCGGGGAAACACCAGAACGATATTATGCCTCACCTGTTTGCGCCATCACAGCACACACAATTTTACATTATGACAATTTCAAATCTAAAATCGCTTGTTTTCGGTCTTTCGGCCACAATACTATTAATCCTCGCACAGGCGTGCGGTACACAGAAGAACGAAGAGGACAACACGCCCAAGTTCACAGTCAAAGGAACACTCAGCAACGCAGACGGCAAAGTGCTGTACTTTGCGAACACATCCTTGGGCGGTACAATCATCCTTGACTCTGTCAAGCTCGACAGCGACGGTGCCTTTGAATTCCAGGAGAGACGTCCCGAGACATTCGAGTTCTTCATCGTAGGCTTCCATAACGACACCCCTGCTGTAATTGCCATTGACTCTACCGAAACAGTCACAATCACAGCTGATGCCGCAAACCTCGCAAAGAGCTACACCGTTGAAGGAAGCCCTGCCAGCATGGACATAAAGGAAATGTCGGAGCTTGTAAAGGCACTCGAGGAACAGATAAACGCAATGGCCCCCGACGCGACATATCTCGCAAAAAAGGCCGCTCTGATAAATGAGTTCAAGGAGAACATTGCCAAGCAGTACATTGTACCTGCACCCGACAAGTCAACCGCATATTTCGCGTTGTGGCTCACCTGCAAGAACGAGAACATCTTCAAGCCGCTCACAAACCGCAACGACAGCAAATACTATGCCGGAGTGGCAACAAGCATGCAACGCCTTTTCCCTAAGGCTGCACGTACAGAGCACATAGCAGCATTAGCCGAGAGAGGCTTAAAAGAGACACGTCCACTCACAGGAGACAGGCTTGAGGCGTTCCTTGAGAAAACCACAACCGAAAATATTTTTGAAGTGAACCTCCCCAACCGTGAAGGCGACAGCATAAAACTCTCTTCACTCAAGGGCAAAGTGGTACTGCTCGACTTTACCGTATTCGGCAACAGCAAGATAAAGATGCGCAATATCGATTTCCGCGAGCTATACGACAAGTACAACAAAAGAGGATTCGAGATTTACCAGGTATCATACGACGAGAGAGAGCACTTCTGGCAGCAGGAGGCACTCGCGCTCCCGTGGATATGCGTACGTGATGACAGGGGCGGAGCATCGCCTTACTTCCCCACATTCAACCTGCAGACCATCCCTACATACTTCCTTCTGAACAGGGAGAACGATGTCGTGTTGCGTGACCAGCAGATAACAGACCTTGACAAGGAAATAGAGAAACTGCTCAAAGAATAATTGCATAGTATCTAAAGATAATACGCAGAGAACCCCTAATTGATAAAATTTCACCGTTTTAATTTGGTTTTTAATTTTAAAGGGGCTACCTTTGCAACACATAAAGAGGGAAATTGGGTTCCAGCACTCGTGTTGGAATCCTTTGTTTTAGTGTTTTTTAAAAAGGAGAAAAATGAGTTATATGTCAGAAGACGGCTACAAGAAGTTGTTGGCCGATTTGAAAGAACTGGAGGCAAAGCGTCCTGAAGTGGTTCGCCAGATTGCCGAGGCACGCGACAAGGGCGACTTGTCGGAGAATGCCGAGTACGATGCAGCAAAGGAGGCACAGGGCCTGCTCGAGATGAAGATCAGCGAGCTCAAGATGATTATTGCAGACGCAAAGATCATCGACACCTCGAAGCTGAACACCGACACCGTACAGGTGCTCACAAAGGTAGGTCTCAAGAACACAAAGACCGGCGCCACAATGCAGTATTCAATCGTTCCCGAGAGCGAGGCAAACCTGCGCGAGGCAAAGATCTCTATCAACACCCCCATCGCCAAAGGTCTTCTGGGCAAGAAGGTTGGTGACATTGCAGAGATTACCGTTCCTCAGGGCAAGCTGTTCCTTGAGATTACAAGTATCACATTCTAAAGAAGAGATCTATGGCAACAATATTCAGCAAGATAGTAGCCGGCGAGATTCCCAGCTACAAGGTAGCAGAGGACGAGCAGTTCTATGCATTCCTTGACATCAACCCGCTTGCAAAGGGACACACCCTTGTTATTCCCAAACGTGAGGTTGACTACTTCTTTGACCTCACCGACGAGGAGATAGGCGCGATGCAGGTGTTCGCAAAGAAGGTTGCCGAGGCTATCAAGCGTGCCTTCCCCTGCATAAAGGTGGGCCAGGCAGTGTTGGGGCTCGAAGTTCCCCACGCGCACATCCATCTGGTGCCGATGCAGAGCGAAAGAGACATGCTCTTCACAAACCCCAAGCTGAAGCTCACTCCCGAGGAGTTCGCGGAGATTGCCGAGAAAATAAACAGAGAGATTGCTTAACTGCAA
>CALCYA010000031.1 GCA_937906165.1 uncultured Bacteroidales bacterium
ACCTTCGTGTATGTAACCGCAAACTGAACAAATGTACTTTTTCATAATTCTATAAATTTTTAAGCCGTTAATATTTTGTATTATCTTTATTTCATTTCTTCAAACAGTTGGGGCACAGGCCCTTGAGGTAAAGATGGGCATCGGTTATCTCGTAGCCGTCGAGACCCTCGACCAGGGATAGAAAGTCGTTCTTCATCTTGAGATCGACAATCTTGCCGCAATTGTTGCAACGGAAGTGTGCATGGTTGCTGCGGTTGCCGTCGAAGCAGCGGAAGGTGTCGTCGATGGTGAGCATTGAGATGAGCCCTGCGTCAACAAACAGTTTCAAAGTGTTGTAGACTGTTGTGAGCGAGAGCGAACCGAGCTCGTCGCGCAGTGCATCGTAAACAACCTCGGCTGTGGGGTGCTGACAACTTTGACGTACATACTCAAAGATTGCCAAGCGCTGTACCGACGGGCGTATGCCTGCATTGATGAGTTCTTGTTTTAATTCTGCTCTTGAAACCTCCATTTTACCTCTGTTTTCTGTTGTTTTTTATTTTTCATTTCTGAAACCATTGCAAATATACAAACATTTTATTTATTACAAAACTTTTTTGAGATTTTTTTCTAATATTTTTTGAGCGACGGAAAAACGAGGAGCGAGAAACGAGGAACGGTGAGCGATTAACGAAGCATACCCCTCCGCCCTGAAGAGCACCTGATTGCGCCCCTGTTTTAGGGGGCAGTGCGGAGCCACAGCACTGCGTTGCTTTCAGCGAGCTTTGTCTGCGCTCGTTGTGTGTGTAAGCGAGCTTCCACACACTCGCTGGCACAAACCTTGCGACGTCGGTACCTTTAGGTACCCAAAGGAGTCCCAAAGGGCCCTGTCGGTTTACCGACTGAGGGGTTAGGACAGGGGAGGAATATAAGCTATTGTCTCCCTAAAACAGGGAGACAATAGCTTTTTAAGCTGAAAACGGATGTCACGTAATCCTTTCACCTCTCACCCTTCACCCATAATCCCACAACCCAGCAAACAGAAAGAGGACAACCTGTGTGATTGTCCTCTTTCTTGCTAAACGTTCTGAAGTCTTTTAGAACATCACCTTCTTGCCGTTGATGATATAAATCTGGCCCTTGACAGGTTCTATCACGCGGCGGCCATAGACATCGTAGATGAGACCGTTGTTGAAGCCGTCGATGTCGTCACCCGAAATCTTCTCGATGCTGGTATCATTGCCTATATATACTGTCACATCGGAACCCGCATCGGCGGTGCTGACAAAGTATGCACGGTATGGCAATACTGCAAGAGTGCCGGCAACCTTGCTGACCTCGGCCTTCTCGGTTGAGAACTCATAATAGTTGCCCGAAACAGCACTTACTGTCTGGTTTGTGAATGAACCTACTGTCTCCCAACCGTCAATGGTGTAGTTCTCGATGTCGGCTGTTACGGTAGTGCGGCCACCCGTTATTGCAATGTTCTCCTTACCCTCGCGCAACGAGTAGATGTACGGGGTATTGGCAACGGGCTCCGCAACCTCCTGGAATCTGATGAAGCCGTCGCCGCACTCTGCCAACGCATAGAAGGCGTAATGTTCGAGACTCTTGGCATCGGGAGCGAAAGGCAACAGGATTGTGCCATATGCACCCTCGGCCATACCGCGGATATATGCAACCGACGCATACTCGCTTGCAACGGGAGCGAAGTCCTCGTGACGGGCATCAACAATGAGCAGTGTCTCCAACGGGTCACCGAACTCCTCGGGAATCTCCACACCTGCACTGATGTCATCATACTTTGTCAAGTTCCTGAAGATGAATTGGGCACGGTCACTCATCCACTGCTGACTTCTCGCGATGCTTGCCACATAGTCGGTGCTGTTCTTCTCGTTTACATTGGCATCGTTGTTATGCGCGATGCTTGCCAATGCGAACTCAGTATAGTCCTGGATATACTCCTTGAGTTCGTCGATACGACCCTCGGCAACAAAGTCGAGCCACTCCTTGTAATAGGCACGCTTGCCGGCCTCAGTGTTACGCAGGTCGTTGTAGAAATTATAGCCGGCCTTGCCGCTGCGACCGCTGTAAAGGTCCTCGGTCGCACCTGTATTGAAGTAAGAAGATGACTCCTCGTAGCCGAATGCCCAGTCGAAATCCCATGCAGGACCGAACTTCCACAGACTACCTGCGGCAGGATTCTCGTTGAAGAGGTAACAGCTCTTGGGGTGATAGGTCTCTACATTGCGCACAAGGTCGTTCACAAGCCAGAACTTTGCCCATGATTCCATGTCGATGTGCTGTGTGATGTCACCGCCATAATAAAGGGTTTCGGTGAGGCTGTTGAATGAAGCCTTGACATCATCGAAAGTAATGACACGCTCCTCGTCCTCCTCGGTGAAGTCGGGATCTTTCACGTTGACAGGGAGATTGTATGTGTCGTCCCTGAACCTGAAGTCCTCATCGTAGTAGTCATCAAGCTCAAGCAGACAGCCTGTAGTCTCGTCGATGGCAACACTGTTGTCCGATATACCGATTTTCTCGGTAAAGCAGTACGAACCGCGATAGTGGCCGTTGACATAAAGGTCTATAGGAATCATGTGGCACAAAGCCTCGCCATCGACCATGGCAGCTATCTTCTGCGCGATTGAGTTTGTCGTCATTGAGCCGTTCTGCTTGTTGGCGATGAACACCCACTGACGGTCCTCGGTGAGGTTGAAAGGAGACTGCTTCTGCTTCTTGGGGAACTTGATGCGATATGGGTTCTTGCTCATATAGGACCACGACCAGCTGCTGTTGCCACGGCCGCGTACCTCGCAGCCCTCGACAAGTTCTATGTCGGGCCACACTCCTGCACCGTCCAGACGGAAAGTACAATTCTCGATCCACTCCTCCTTGGTATTTGAATATGTACCGTCTTCAAGGATAATAGACTGGCCAATCCACTGGGTGTCGTCCCATGTCACGCCGTCACCGAATGTGATATACACGGTAGGAATCTTATAGTCGCCTGTAGCATAGTCGGTGAGATACTTCACGCTTACCTTGCAAGGGCGGCCGAAAGGCCTGAAGCCGGTCACCACCTGAGCCTTTGCGGGCTCTTTGTCAACTACGGTGCTCTCCTTCTTCTCGCACTTGTAGAGCGAGAGGTCGGATATCACCATATAGTTCTTGTACGATGCCTTGGTAAGCTCAAATCGTATGGCTGTGTAGTTCTTTCCGAGGGTGTACACAGGAGTCATGTACTGTGTGAGGCCCGACTGCGGCAAACCGTGTTTGTCCTGCTCAAGAACAGCAATCTCCTCCCATTTTCCCGTTGTCTTGTTCAAGGCAGAAATGCACCATCCCTGCGGAAAACGGTTGTTCTGGTTCGATGTCGTATAAGAGAGACAGAATGTCTCAAGAGCCTCGGGAAGCTGAATCTCGATATATGGCCACTCTGTCCATCCGTCGCCCCAGTAGCCGCCATCGGTCCAATTGAGTTTTGGGTATGTCATGTTATCGCCCCAGGTAGAATGGTAATAAGTTGCATCGCTGTTGTCCCACACATGACTCAAATCCTGTGTTTCAGGATAATTGCTGGGGGCATTTGTTGTTGTGCCTGCCGAGATGTCAAGCTTGGTGTAGTCCCACTCGTCGACAGGAGTCTCCTCCTCATCCTCTTCGGGTTCTATTACCTTCACGTCATATATCCAATGCTTGGGCTCGGCCATGGTGTAAACTACAGGCTTGGTGAAACGCTGGCTGCTCTGGCCGCTGATCTGCTGCTCTGTACCGACCCACATCGTTACACCGTCGCTCATTGTAAAGCTCGGACGCAAGCGCTTACCGATGACAGGCACGTCGGCCGTAACATACACCGTGTCACCCTCTTCGGTTATCGTTGCCGGTACGTCGGCATACACCTGGTCATTGTCGGCGTGCGTGAAGCCGAACGACAGCAGTTTGGCAGCTGTCACATCGTAGCTGTCGCTCACGCTCACCACATTGTCATTTGAGTAGGTGAATGTGGTGTCGCCCTCAAGATGAAGGACACAGACCCCATTTTCAGTGACCTCATCAAGGATATACTTCTCGGGGATTGCAACTACCTGACCGTCGGTCATTGTAATATATCGCGTGCCGTCGGCAGCAGATGACTCCTGTGCATAAGTTCCCAGACAAGAGAACACTGCAACTAAAATCAGAGTAAATAGATGTTTCATAATATTATGTTTTATTACTTATCAATGAAACGTGAGGACATTTTTACCACACATGACAAAAATAGAAATTAATTTTACAAATAATGCAAAAAGAAGCATAAAAATGCAATCATTGGAGGTATAAAGGGTGAGGGGTTATGGGTTAAGGGATTACGTGACATCCGTTTTCCGTTTGTAAAGCTATTGTCTCCCTGTGTTAGGGAGACGAGAGGCGCAGCCTCGGAGAGGGTGGATTAATTGTTGAAAAATAACCCCTCCGCCCAGAAGGGCACCTCCCCTAAGGACAGGGGAGGAATATAGGTTAAGAGCTACGGGTTAGCGATTAACGTTTAGAGGACTTACCCCTCAGTCACTGCGTGACAGCTCCCCTTGAAAAGTGGAGCTGTTTATTATCTAACGAGCGTAATTTAAACGAAAAATGTTTATCTCTCCTCCTTAATCGTTCATCATTAATCGTTAACCCATAACCTCACAAACATTTGTATTTTTCATGTTAAAAGAGTACCTTTGCGACCCGGATTCATACATTATAATATATAATAGATAGGAATTTTGCTTTCGATTGACAACATAAGAGTGGACTTCGGCGGGACCAACCTGCTGCACGACGTCAGTTTCATCATCAACAAGCGCGACAGGATTGCGCTTGTGGGAAAGAACGGTGCAGGCAAGAGTACGCTGCTGAAGATTATAGCAGGAATGCAGTCACCCACAGAGGGTGCCATATCCAAACCCAAAGAATTTACCATCGGCTATCTGCCGCAGGTGATGCAGCATACCGACGGCCGCACAGTATACGAGGAGGCAGAGCTTGCTTTCGTGCACATACACGAAATGGAGGCGCGCCTTGAGCGTATGAACAACGAACTTGCCGAGCGCACCGACTATGAGAGCGAGGAGTACCACAAACTAATAGAGGAGTACACCCATCTGAACGAGCAGTATACGATGATGGGCGGCAGCCACTACGAGGCAGAGATTGAGCGCGCACTCACAGGACTTGGCTTTGCACGAGAGGATTTCACGCGCCCCACAAGGGAGTTCAGCGGTGGATGGCGCATGCGCATTGAGTTGGCAAAGCTGCTGTTGCAGCACCCCGACATACTGCTGCTTGACGAGCCCACCAACCACCTCGACATAGAGAGCATACAGTGGCTGGAGCAGTTCCTGGCACGCAGCGGCAACGCTGTGCTGCTGGTGAGCCACGACCGCGCATTCCTGAACGCAGTGACAAACCGCACGATAGAGATTTCCTGCGGCAGGATCTATGACTACAAGCTGCCGTATGACAAGTTCATGGAGGCACGCAAGGAGCGCCGCGAGCAGCAGCTGAGGGCATACGAGAACCAGCAGAAGGAGATTGCCGACACCAAAGAGTTCATCGAGCGTTTCCGCTACAAGCCCACCAAAGCCGTGCAGGTACAGAGCCGCATCAAACAGCTCGAGAAGATGGTGCCCATTGAGATTGACGAGGAGGACACAAGCCGACTGAGACTGAAATTCGCACCGGCGACACGCAGCGGCAATTACCCCATCATATGCGACGATGTTGCAAAAAGTTTCGGTAGCCACACAGTATTCAGCGGAGTGAACTTCACCATCAACCGTGGCGAGAAGGTGGCATTCGTGGGACGCAACGGCGAGGGTAAGACAACCCTTGTGCGATGCATTCTGGGCGAGTTGGACTATGACGGAAAAATCGCCATTGGGCATAATGTGGAGACTGCATACTTTGCACAGCACGAGGCACAACTGCTTGACGAGAACCTCACCGTATTCCAGACTATCGACAATGTGGCAACAGGCGACATACGCCTGCGCATACGCGATATCTTAGGCGCATTCATGTTCGGCGGCGAGGCATCAGACAAGCCCGTGAAGGTACTCTCCGGTGGTGAGAGAAGCCGCTTGGCGATGATACGCCTGCTGTTGAGACAGATGAACCTGCTTATCCTTGACGAGCCTACAAACCACCTCGACATGCAGTCGAAAGATGTGCTGAAAGATGCCATTCGCGACTTTGACGGCACGGTAATCATCGTAAGCCACGACCGCCAGTTCCTCGACGGGCTGGTGACGAAGGTATATGAGTTCGGCGAGGGCAAGGTGCGTGAGCATTTGGGCGGCATATATGATTATCTTGCAGCAAAGAACGCAACCAACATAAATGAGGCGCTCGCACTGAGCAAGAGCCCCACACAGGCGGCAGAGACACCGAAGCCTGCCAACGAGAACCGCCTGAGCTACGAAGCCGAGAAACAACTGCAGAAGCAGCGCCGCAAACTCGAGAAACAGGTAGAGGAGAACGAAAAGGCTATCAACGAGCTCGAAGGAGCCATTGCTGCCCTTGAGGTGTTGATGAGCACTCCCGAGGGAAGCACGCAGGAGAATTTCACAAAGTACGCCACACTGAAGAAACAGCTCGACGACACAGTCAGCGAGTGGGAGAAAAGTATGGAAGAATTGGAAAGTATATGATGTTTAAAGTGGAATGTGCGATGTGTAAGGAACATCATTAAACATTAAACAACAATTAATCATTAAAATATGAAAAGAATATTTATCTGCACAGCCTTGGCAGTGAGCCTGGGCGCATGCACAACAAACGAGACTATGGAGACAAAATTGATGGCGAACCTGGACACTACCCAGGACCCTGGTACCGATTTTTTCCGTTACGCTACCGGCGGTTGGCTGGACGCAAACCCACTGACCGACGAGTATGCACGCTACGGACAGTTCGACGCACTGCGTGAGAAGAGCCGCGAGCAGCTCAAGGAACTTGTACTTGAGCAGGCTGCCAAAGAGAGCGAGCCGGGCAGCAACGCACAGAAGGTCGGCGACCTCTACAAGATGGTAATGGACAGCACCACACGTAACGCACAGGGTGTTGAGCCTGTAAAGCCATTGATGGACGAAGTCGCTGCGCTGAAGGACAAGAGTGAGATTATCCCCCTTATGGCAAGGAATACACGTGTAGGTATCGGCGGTTTCTTCGGTACAGGTATCGGCACCGATATCATGGACAGCAACAGCAACCAGCTCGGCCTATATCAGGGTGGCCTCTCACTCCCCGAAAAAGAGTACTACAGCGACAATGACGAGATCACACTCAACATCCGCGCAAAATTCCAGGAGTATGTTGTCAACATGTTCAAACTGCACGGATTCGAGGCTGCTGCAGCACAGAAGAAGATGGAGGCTGTGATGGCAATCGAGACACGTATCGCAGCAAAGCACCTGAGCCGTGTAGAGCGTCGCAACCCGTTGAACAGCTACCACAAGATGACATACGCAGAGCTCAAGAGCACTATCCCCGGAATCAACTGGGACGAGTACTACAGCATCCTGGGTATCAACGGCATAGAGGTTCTTAACCTTGCACACCCCGAGGCTATCAAGGAGGTTGCGGCTATCATCGCCGACACTCCGCTGGATGACCTCAAGGCATACCTCGAGTGGAGAGTCATCCGTTCTACATCGAACGAGCTTACCGACGACATCGAGGCCGAGACATTCGCATTCTACGGCACAGTATTGAGCGGAAAGAAGGTACAGCAGCCACGTTGGAAGCGTGCCGTGTCAACCGTTGACGGTGCACTGGGCGACATCATCGGCGAACTTTATGTTGCAAAGCACTTCCCCCCTGCAGCAAAGGAGCGCATGACACAGCTTGTAAAGAACCTTCAGGTGGCTCTTGGCGAGCGCATCGACGCACAGGAGTGGATGAGCGAGGAGACAAAGAAGGCTGCTCACGAGAAGCTGAACACATTCACTGTAAAGATAGGTTACCCCGACAAGTGGGACGACTACAGCGGTCTTGTCATAGACCCTGCGCTCAGCTATGCCGAGAACTGCCGCAGAATGTCGGAGTTCGGTTGGAACAAGCATGTCAACGAGAAGTGGGGCAAGCCTGTTGACCGCGAGGAGTGGCACATGACACCACAGACCGTGAACGCATATTACAACCCTACAACAAACGAGATATGTTTCCCCGCAGGTATTCTCCAGTACCCGTTCTTTGACATGGATGAGGATGATGCGTTCAACTATGGTGCCATCGGCGTTGTTATCGGCCATGAGATGACCCACGGCTTCGACGACCAGGGCCGTCAGTTCGACAAGGATGGCAACTTCGCCAACTGGTGGACCGACGAGGATGCAGCCAAGTTCAACGAGCGCACACAGGTTATCGTGGACTTCTTCGACAAGATCGAGGTTCTCCCCGGCCTCAACGCAAACGGCAAGCTCACATTGGGTGAGAACATTGCCGACCATGGTGGTTTGATGATCTCTATGCAGGCATTCAAGAACGCTACAAAGGAGAACCCTCTGCCTGTAATCAACGGCTTCACACCCGAGCAGCGCTTCTACCTCTCTTACTCAGGCGTCTGGGCAGGCCACGTGCGTGACGAGGAGATACGCAACCTCACAAAGAGCGACGTACACTCACTCGCACGCTGGAGAGTAAACGGCACACTCCCCCACATCGACGACTGGTACACTGCATTCGGCATCACAGAGGAGAGCCCCATGTTCGTACCACAGGAGGAGCGTCTGGATGTTTGGTAAAATAAGAAAGGAGAAATAAAAAAGGAGAAAGGAGAAACTTTCAGTTTTCAGTTTATACAATGCCAATAAAAGTACCAGCCGGATTGCCGGCTCTGCAAGCAGTTATTGACGAAGGAAACGCGGTAGAAATCCTTGAGAAGACTACCGCGCGCACCCTTCGCATAGCACTGCTGAATATAATGCCCATGAAGGAGACCACCGAAGCCGACTTCATTCGTCTGCTTGCCACATCGGACGAGGAGATAGAGCTCACGCTTATGAAACTCGACACCCACACGCCCAAGCATGCAAGCCCCGAGCACATGAGCAACTACTACCGTGGGTTCAATGAACTTAAAGGCGAGCACTTTGACGGACTTATAATAACCGGTGCCCCCATTGAAAAGATTGAATACGAGGAGGTCACCTATTGGCCCGAGCTATGCACAATCTTCAATTGGGCAAAGGAGCATGTCACCTCTACTCTCTTCATCTGTTGGGCAGCCCAGGCAGGGCTGTACCAGAGGTTCGGCATCCAGAAACATCTGCTACCGAAAAAGATGTTCGGCATATTCCCGCACACAATTGCCCGTCCCGGGCTACCTCTGTTCCGTGGCTTTGACAGCACTATATACGTGCCTCACAGCCGCCACACCGAACTGCACCGCGAGGATATCGTCGCCTGCGACAGGATTGAGTTGCTCTCGGAGAGTGATATCTCCGGGGTGTACATAATGCAGGAAAAGGAGACGCGTGATTTCTTCATAACAGGGCACTCCGAGTATGCACTTTACACACTCGACGGAGAGTACAAGCGCGATGTTTCAAAAGGGTTGCCAATTGAACTGCCGCTGAACTACTACCGCGACAATGACCCTGCCAACGAGCCTGTCAACCTGTGGCAACACACAGCACGCAAGCTCTTCGGCAACTGGCTGAAATATTATTGCAAATAATAATGGCGACCGAAAGGTCGCCATTATTATTTAACGTGAGTTCGATATAAGCTAAATCAAATCGCGAACCTGTCATCCCGACAGAGCGTAGCGACGAGGGATCTCTGAATCCGCGAATAATGAGATTCCTCACACAAGGTTGACTTTGGCCCCTACGGGCGTCGATCTTCGATTCGGAATGACAAAATACGCTAAATTTTAGTATAAATTCTTGTATCGAACTCACGTTATTTATCTGATGTTCAGATCAAACGGCACACGTGCCTGGATGGGGGCTATGTTCTGTATGTTACGGACAAACCTGATGCAATCATAGTATTCGCCCATTGTCTCACGGAGCGCACTCTCCATATAATCCTTATCGTCACCCTCAAGGAGTTTTGTCATAAAGTCGCTTTCTGCAGGATAAGATGCCACGTTATACTTACTTACCTCGGCCATACGCGCTGCAATCTCTATAGCCTTGTCAAGATCACCGATCTCATCCACAAGCCCCAGTTCCTTGGCCTTGCTACCTGTCCACACACGTCCCTGACCAATCTTGTCAATATCCTCTACGCTCATCTTACGGCCATCGGCACAACGTTTCAGGAAGAGGTCATAACCGTCATTGACATAGTTCTGCAGTATAGCGCTCTCTTCGGGATTGAATGGACGTGACTGAGAGCCCAAGTCGGCCAGTCTGTTGGTCTTCACGACATCAAAATCAAGGCCTATCTTCTCTTTAAGCAATTTCTCGGCAACCGGGATCATACCGAAAATACCGATAGAACCTGTAAGGGTAGTACTGTTGGCAACAATGCAGTCAGCAGCACATGAGATGTAATAACCACCCGACGCCGCATAATCACCCATTGATACAACCACCGGTTTGACAGCACTCAGCATATCCACCTCACGCCATATCTGCTCTGAGCCGTATGCACTGCCACCCGGAGAGTTCACGCGGAGCACAACAGCCTTCACATTGGAATCCTCACGCAACTCGCGCAGTTCCTTGATTACCTTTTTGGAGTTTATACCCTCATCTACAGATGTAGAGCTGTCAATATCGCCAACAGCGTAATATACAGCAATCTCCCCTTCACCTGCATCCTTAATGATATCATCAATCTTTATCTTTTCCTTCACATCCTCCAATGTAGCAACCTCCAGTTTATCGTCATAACCTATTCCGACAAGACCTTTCAGATAATCCAATACTCCATCCTTGTAAAGCAGGGTGTCGGCCAAACCGCACTCCACATACTCCTCGGCCTGACAGAAGTCCATATATCTGTCGGCATACTCATTCAATTTCCCGGCATCAATGCCACGCGACTGCGACACAGCATTCACGACATCATTCCAGATAGAAGCGAGATACTCGGTAACCTGCTCGCGGTTGGCATCGCTCATCTCTGTTGCGATGAACGGCTCCACTGCCGACTTGTATGTTCCCACCTTGAATATCTGCATTTCTACGCCCACCTTTTCAAGAAGGTCCTTGAAGAATATCGGTTGGGAAGCCAGGCCGTGCCATGAGATGCTGCCTTCGGGATTCACAATGACTTTGTCTGCAACTGAAGCCAGGTAGTACAGCCACTGTGAATACTGGTCGCCATAAGCAACCACGAATTTCCCGCTCTCCTTGAACGAAGCAAGTTCGCCACGGATCTCTTCAAGTGAGGCAAACTGAATCTCCATCATACCTGCCTGCAGGTATATACCCTTTATATCAGGGTTATTCTTCGCCTCCTTGATGGAAGCAATCACATCCTCGAGCCCGTAAGAGTTCAACCCGCCATTCATCAGCGAAGCGAGAGGATTGTCATCGGCACGTTCGCCGAATGTACCGTCAAGGTCCAACATCAGGACAGAGTTCTCCTTGATTCCTTTGTCTTCGCCACCCATTGATGTTACAGCGCCTATCAATGAAACCAGCACGAATACAAATAAAATACCGGCAATTATGATACCTGCCACACATGCCAGCATCGTTTTAAAAAAAGATTTCATTATTGTAATTCTAATTAATTGTTGTATATATCTTTATAACAATGGTCATCATCTGCCCGATTCCACCCAGGCCTTATACCCATTATCAAGTTCCACCACATTATAGCCCATCAGGGAAAGCATTTTCGCAGCATCCTTACTACGGTTTCCGCTACGGCAATAGACCGCTACGGTATATGCCTTGTCCAGCTCTTTGGAAGCATCCTCGCCGAAGTGTCCTGTCATCACATCAATGTTGACACTGCCCGGTATGTTGCCCTCCTCGAACTCCTGCGGAGTGCGCACGTCAACAAGCTGTACCCCGGGCCTGGAGATTGAATCGGCAAAAGCCTCGACAGACACCGAAGAGACCTCCCCTTGGCCCTGCACACTCTTCTCAAGCGAGCACATGCAGGAGACAAAGAGCAACGGCAAGAACAACAAATATAAGTATCTGCATCTGACAATTCTGTTTGTATCCATCATCATCTCCTTACATTCCACATTTTGTTTGTACCGTCGGCATTGAACAGCACGTCGATGTTGGCACCGTTCTTGTCCTTGATGATTTCCCACGCACGGAGCTGGATAAACTGGTCTGTTGTAAGACCGAGCTCCTCCTGATAGGCCTTGTCGGCGATAGCGCGCTGGCGCTCGGCGGCCTCGCGTGCCACAAGCATCTCACGCTTCGACTCCTCGGTGCGCTTTGCCTGTGTTGCGGCAGCCGTTGCATCCATCTCGGCCTTCTGGCGCTCGTTGGGGATAGCACGACCGACAACGACATTAACCACATCTATGGGCAACTCGCCCTGCTTTGAACTTAGCATGGCAATGTAGCTCTGCATGTCGTTCTTGACAAAGAGGTTTATGGAATCGAGCACCTCGCGGTTACTCATGAGGTCAAAAGGTCCATACTTTGATATGTAACCGCGCACAGTGTTGCGGTAGACCTCCTTGATGACAGAACTATACCAGTTGACACCATAGTTCTTTACAAGCACAGGCGACATATTGTCCTTAACCTGCAACTGAATCTGTGTATTGAAGTCGAGCAGAGTGTTATCGTTTGATGTTGCATCGTCAAGGTCTTCATCATATGCCTGCGGCAACATATTCACAATGACATAGTCTGTTGAGAGCCATGTATATTCCAGACCTGTCTCTACAGGTGTCATATCTACACCACCGGTACCGAAAACCCAAGGTTTATGTACCTTTACACCCTCTTCACCGGCCTCAGGCGCAACAGTCGTACAACTGCCGAGCATAATACAAGAGCACAATACGCTCAATACAAAAATGTTTTTCATAATATCCTGTTTTTATAGTAGTTTTATAAGTTCTTCTTTTGATATGCCAAGCATCCCGGCTTTAGCCTTGAACTGCGGCAACTCATTATTGATGAACTCCTTTTTCACGTTCTCCTTTATACGCTCAACGGCTCCAAATTTTACAAAGTAGCCCATTCCACGTTTGTTGTATATTATCTCCTGCGATTCGAGCAGCTGATAAGAACGGACAATGGTGTTGGGATTCACGCCCACCAAAGCGCCCATTTCGCGTACCGAGGGGATACGCTCCTCCTCGGGCCACTCGCCACGCACTATCTTCTCCTGCATAAGGTCTACATTCTGCAGATAGATGGGTTTATGTTCGTTATACTCCATAATAAGAAACTTCTCAATAATTTACTTTCTTGATGCGGAAATAGGTAATGACCAATGTCACAGCGATAACGGCCATGTAGTACAGAGTTGTCAAGCAATTGTAGAGAGCCATAACCTCATCCGGTGTATGCGCGTTGAAGAAACGTTCAAAACTGCGAGCGAGTTCCATCCAGAACTCCTGGTCTGTACACTGCACAAATATAATCATAACGAAAGTGGAGAGGAAACCCAATGCCATATTAAACAATACAGTCTTGATAATCTTGTTCTTACGGAAGATTGAATTGAACATCATAGCAACAGTTATTGATGATACAGATGCCATTGCAATACTGCCGACAGGTGCATCATATTCATCAAAAACAAACTCAAAGGAACTCTCAAACGGATTGTAGAAATAGAATTGCAGGAACTCTCCTATGCCGATGGACGAAAGGGCATAGAGCACCGCATCGGCAAGGGTCAGTGACACGTACACGGCCACCGGAACAACAACTATTGATACCAGAGTCATTGAGAGCAGCTTCTCGAGCGTGCTTGCGGGTATCATTGCATAGCTGTACCCCTTTTTCCTGTTGTTCATATCCTTGTATATGAAATAGGGCGAAAGGAATATCGCAAGTGTGTAAAGGACTGATATAATATCTGTCCTGTCGCGTAGCGGAAAATCCAATGCTATCGTAAGCATCCATGCAGCGAATAATACACTCGAGAAGACAATGAGTCCTTTCATATAACGTGGCAGGTAGTTCCTGCACTCATAGACAAAGAGTTTGCCGAAACGGCCGAAATCAAATATATCGTTCATAATCCTTTACTTTTTAGAGTTGATGTAATTGAACAGGAGCTCGATGTTTATGCGGCTCTCCTCGCCCGTATTGTTCTTGCTGATTGAGCAGCAGCCTCCGAGGCCGGGCTCAACATAAAGTGCATCGGCAGGGGCATTCACCGAAATGTCGAAAAGATACTCGCTCTGTATCTCGCTCACGCTCTTGTCAAGCAGCACTGCCTGCTTGTCAAGGATCATGATATGGTCAAGCAGATTCTCCACATCCCTCACCTGATGGGTGGAAATGATGATTGTGCGGTTGTCGTCCATGGCGGCAGCAACCATCTTGCGGAACTCCGCCTTGCTTGGGATATCAAGACCGTTGGTAGGCTCGTCAAGGAACAGATAATCGGTCTTCAAAGAGAGTGCCAGGGCAAGGATTGCTCTCTTGCGTTGTCCCAACGAGAGAGAGGTGAACTTGCGGTCGGCATCAATCTCGAACTCGGACAGCAGACGTGAAAACAGAGTGTTGTCATAATTGGGATAGAACTGCGATACCCCGGCTGCATAGTTCCTTATAGTCATATCAGGACCCTCGAAATCCTCGGGGACATAATATATCTTAGACAAGAAACTCGGCTTGCGACCGGCAGGCGAGCAACCGTCGATATCAATCGTGCCCTGCTTTGTTGTAAGCAAGCCACATAACAACTTGAACATAGTGCTCTTACCCACACCATTGGCTCCGAGCAATCCGTATATTCTACCCTGCTCAAAGGTGGTACTTATATCGTCGAGCACCTTATCCTTGGAATAAGAAAATGATAAATTCTTGACCTCAATCATAGTGTATTAGTTTATTAGTACACCGCAAATATAAAACACAAATTTCATACTTTCCAAATATATTTCAATGTTTTTTCAAAAAAATATGTATTTTTGTAGGACTTCATGTATTTGAACATAAAAGTCATTAACTTACCATAAATATGAAAAAGGCTATCACAGGTGCGCTCGCCCTTTTATTTTTTTACGCGTGCGCGCACGTACAAGAACATATCACTGACAATTGTGATGTGCTTCCCATACCACATAGTGTTGAACTGACAAGTGACCGCTTTGCTTTTGACGGTGATGTGGCGCTTGAGATTGTAGCAGGCGACGAGGACAAGAGAATCCTCAACGACTACCTTGAGGCATCACCCCTCGCATTTGCCGGGAAGGGTAGCAAGAGCCTTACTCTTGAAATTGCAGCGGTTGAGGGCATTACCTCTCCCGAGGGCTACCGCCTTGAGAGCACCGAAGACAATGTGAAGGTAACCGCGCTGAGCGGTGCCGGACTTTTCTATGGTGTGCAGACAATTCTTCAGCTCCTTGACGAGAAGGGCACAATCCCGACAGGAACAATCACAGACGAGCCACAGCTTGAATACCGTGGTCTCATGCTTGACGTGAGCCGTCACTTCTTCGGCAAAGAGTTCGTGAAGAAACAGATTGACGCTATCGCACACTTCAAGATGAACCGTCTGCATCTGCACCTCACCGACGCAGCAGGCTGGCGCATTGAAATCAAGAAATACCCACGCCTGACACAGTTCGCTGCATGGCGCAGCAAACCGCTATGGAAAGACTGGTGGTTCGGTGACCGCCTCTATGCCGAGGAGGGAAGCCCCGAGGCTTACGGCGGCTACTACACACAGGACGACATACGCGAACTTGTGAAGTATGCAGCTGACAGATACATCACCATCATCCCCGAGATTGAGATGCCGGCACACAGCGAGGAGGTGCTTACAGCATACCCTGAACTCTCATGTACACACGAACCATACAAGCAGGCAGACTTCTGTGTAGGCAACGAGAAGACATACGAGTTCCTTGAGAACGTGCTCACCGAGGTAATGGAACTGTTCCCATCGGAGTACATCCATATAGGTGGTGACGAGGCCGGCAAGGCTTCATGGCCCACTTGCCCCCTTTGCCAGAAACGTATGAAGGAGGAGAAACTCGCGGATGTGAACGAGTTGCAGAGTTACCTTATAGAACGCATTGAGAAGTTCGTGAACAGCAAGGGCCGCCAGATTATCGGTTGGGACGAGATTCTTGACGGCGGCCTGGCTCCCAACGCAACCGTGATGTCATGGCGCGGTACAGAGGGTGGACTCGCAGCTGTGAACAGTGGTCACAAGGCCGTGATGACCCCAGGCGGATACTGTTATCTTGACTCTTACCAGGATGCTCCGCACACACAGCCCATGGCTTTCGGTCCATACATGCCATTGCAGAAGGTTTACTCATACAACCCCACCGAGGGGCTCGACGGGGAGCAGGCAGAACTCATCTACGGCATTCAAGGCAACCTGTGGGTTGAGTATATCCCCACCGAGGAACTTGTGGAGTATATGATTTATCCACGTATACTTGCCATTGCCGAGATTGGTTGGAGCAACCCTGCGGAGCGTGACTACGACAACTTCAAACAGAGGGCAGTGAAGGCTGTCGACGCACTGCGCGCAAAGGGCTACAACGCATTTGACCTCTCAAAAGAGTTCGGTCCACGCAAGGAGACATTGAGCGAAGCCGACCACCTTGCAAAGGGCAAAGCCGTGACATACGCCGAAAAGGCTCCTTTCAACGAGAGCTACAATGCCGGTGGTGCTACAGCGTTGACCGACGGCATCCGTGGCGGATGGACATATACCGACAAGAAATGGCAGGGTTTCATCCGCGATGGCGTTGACGTTGTCATTGACCTGGGTGAGGAGAAGGAAATCAGCAGCGTGGCTGCAGACTTCATGCAGATGTGCATCCCCGATGTATGGTTCCCCGCCGAGGTCATCATCTCCGCATCGTGCGACAGCGTGGAGTTCAAGGAGCTCACACGCATCGGGCACACCGTGGTACGCGACGAGGGCCTCTCATACAAGAACTACGGCTGGAGCGGCAAGAGCAATGCCCGTTACATACGTTACCAGGCAAAGAGCGGTCCACAGCGTGGCTGGCTCTTCACAGACGAGATAATCGTAGAATAATAACTAATTAACCAATAGAAATTTATGAAAACCAGTAAAATCCTTAGAACTCTGCTGGCTGTGGCAGTGGCACTGCCCATGAGCCTCAGCGCGCAGGTCTCCGTAAACAGGGAGAAATACCCTGACTACAGCGACAAGCAGAACCCCGATTGGTCATTGATGCAGTATGCATCAATGCAGAAGAGTGCAGCACGTGCCGATGCAGTTCCTGCAGAGCAGCGTCCTGCCTACGTGAACAACGCAGAACTCAGGTTCTTCCCACCTGTATTCAACCAGGACGGAGGTTCATGTGGTTCAGCATCACGTATCTGCTACATGTTTACATACGAACTCAACGCATACCGTGACCTGAACGGTAAAATTCCACGTAACTACTATCCTTCACACTTCGTATGGTTGCTCACCAACGGTAATTCAGGTAAGGACCAGTTCGTGACAAGTATTGGTGTACCTTCTGCTTCGACATATGGCGGACAGACATACTCTCCGCTCTTCGGCAACCAGGACTGCGCCGACAATGACTTCGGCTGGATGCAAGGCTATGACAAGTGGTTCGAAGCCATGCACAACAGAATGCTTCCACCGGTACACTTCCCGTTGCACGTGGGTACAGAGGAAGGACGCGAGGCAGTAAAGAATTGGCTGTGGAACCACAACGGTGACACAAGTTTCAAGGCCGGCGGTATCTGCGGTATCGGTGTTGCCAGCAGCGACGGCAACTACGACGGCGTAATCCCAAGTACCACAGCAAACAGGGCTGCCGGTGTAACAGGAAAGAAGTACTTGAAGGCATGGGGAACACAGGTCGATCATGCCCTCACCATCGTAGGTTATGACGATCGCATTGAGTTTGACCTCGACGGCAACGGCGTAGCCGGTGAAGTAGAAAAGGATGAGATAGGTGCATGGATTATCGTAAACTCATGGGGTACATGGTGGGGCAATAACGGTTTCATATACTGTCCTTACGCATACGGTGGCGCATCATCAAACGTTGTAAACGGCAACAAGGTGTTTGCCGGCAACTGGTGGACACCCGAGATTTACAAGGTAAGAAAAGATTACCGCCCATTGCGCACAATCAAGCTTGAGATGGAATATTCACGCCGAAGCGAGATCAAGCTCTCGGCCGGTATCTCAACAGACATCAATGCCACAGAGCCTGAGAATGTCATTGACTTTGAACACTTCAAGTATGCCGGTGACGGTAACTACGGAAACACAAACCCTGCACCCGAGATTCCTATGCTCGGACGCTGGGCCGACGGCAAGCTACACAAGGAGCCTATGGAGTTCGGTTATGACCTCACAGACATGAGTGCGGGCTACGACAAGAGCCAACCTCTGAAGTATTTCTTCATTGTTGAGACAAAGAGTTGGGCACAGGGCGAAGGTAAGATCAATGCGGCATCTATCATCGACTACGAGCATGATACAGACGGCGTAGAGACACCATTCGTCATTCCGTCGGACGGTGTAACAATCAAGAATGCCGGTGAGAAAACAATCATCTCCGTTGTAGTCTATGGCGAGCCATTCTATGCTCCACAGAATGTCAGCCTTACAGGAAACGACCTCGTATGGGAGGCTCCTGTCAACGGAGGCAAGACTATCGACAAATACAACATCTACCAAGGTTCAACAAAGATTGCCGAAGTCGATGGTAAGACAATCACATATTCCATCCCCGAGACAATCACCATTGAGGGACAGTTCGGCGTGACAGCACTCTACAGCGAGGGCTACGAGTCTTATATGACAACCGTAACCGCTCCTGTAGCCGAGCAGACAGAGAACAAGACCTTGAACCTCAAGGTATCAGGTATGGGTTTCCCTGGCATATTCGACAAAAAGTATGAGAATGCCACAATCGAGTTCTGGATAAAGCCAAACTCTGTAAAGGCATGGAACCAGAGTGCTGGTCCGGGATGGGGCACATTCATGATGCACGCCGAGAGTAACGGTGGTTTCACTGTAGGTTGGGATACAAGCAACCGACTGACAACAGGCGCATCAACATTACAGACAAGCCGTTGGAGACATATTGCCATTGTTTTCAAAGGCAACTTGCTTACAGTCTTTGTCAATGGAGTACCAAAAAAATCTATAACATCAAAGACTTACAGCGGTATCGGCGGCTTCGGCGAGCTTGTTTTCACAGCCTCATCGTCAAACAATAATTTCACCGACGGCAGTTTCGACGAGATTCGTTTCTGGGACAAGGCACGTACAGCCGAGGAGATCAAGGCAAGCTACAACTCACAGTTCTCGGGCGACTTGATGCCGGAAGGCCTCATCGGCTACTATAAGGGAGACCTCATCACTATCGACGGCGAGGAGAAGCTCCGCGACTACATCGGCAGCAACCACGCAAGAATACTCAACAGCAGCTACAGCGTCGATGACAACACACAGACATTCGGTAGCAGCACAGCTGCGCTATCGGCAGAGATAAACGCACCGGGCAGCGATATTCATGTGGGCACACCGGTCACTTTGTCGGCAAAATACAGCGACTCTGTAAAGAAACTCTATTGGAACATTGAGGATGCAGGAATAACAGACCTTCATGTTATCAAACCGACCGTAACATTCAAGACCGCCGGTGAGCATAAGATTACAGTCACTGTTGAAGACAGCGAGGGCAACAAGTCTACAAGCGAGCTCACTGTGAATGTTTTAGCCGAGAAGCCTATCGACGCAACATTCCGTGCAAGCAAAGACCCCATTGTCATGGGCGAGAAGGTACACTTCATCGTTGAGAACCCTACATTCGGACAGCTCTACGAGTGGTCATTACCGGGCGCCGAGGTAGAGCAGTTCACAGGCCTGCATGCAAGCGCTATATATAAAGTACAGGGCAAGCAGACAGCTACACTCAAGGTCACATCCATCGCAAGCGGCAAGAGTGCTACATCATCTATTGAGGTACAGGTCCTTGAGTCGGAGCCTGTCGCAGCATTCAGCATAAGCCCCGCCGTTATCCTCAAGGGTGAGAAAACATACCTGAAGGACGAGTCAAAGTACAACCCCACCGAGTGGGAATGGACTGTCGAGAGCAACAAGAACTGCTATGTCATCAACGGACAGAACAGTAGCTTCACACCCGCAGCATGCGGTGTATACAACGTGACACTCAAGGCAAGTAATGAGATCGGTTCAAACAGCTATACACGTGAGCGTGGCCTTATCGTATGTAATGCAGACAGCAAGAACGGCCTCAGCTTCAGTGGTCGCGAAAATGCAAGAGTTACTGCAACAACCAACGGTTTCTCGGGACAGAGAAACGTTCTCACCGTCGAGTGGTGGATGCGTCCCGATCAGTTGAAGAACAACTGTCTCGGCCTTGGTGAGTCAACATCAACATTCATGATACACGCTGACGAAAAGGGTATTATGCACACATCTGCAAGTGGCTATACAGGCAAAAGCCAGCAGAACTACGTAATCCCCAACGAGTGGCACCACTATGCAGTAATATTAGACAACGGTTTTGTAGACTATTACCGCGACGGCGAACACTTCTCTACAAGCTATGTATCGAACAGCGCATCTATCCCGTCATTAAGCAGTTTCTCTATCGGCCTTGAGAATGCCGTCATGAACGGCCAGATTGACGAGCTGCGCGTTTGGGGCAAGATTGTTAAGGATGCCGACCTCCTTGCCGTCTGCAATGTGCCCATCGGGAATCCAGCCGAGTATAGCGACCTGTTGCTCTACTACGACTTCAACCAGAGCGGTGGTGATGTCATCGACCGCACAGCGAACGGCAACAACGGCGTACGTAGCGGCTTCGGTCCCGACGGTGATGCATGGGGCTTGTCAAAGGGTGTATTCTGCCTGGACACGGAAACAACAGAGAAGAACGGTGACGTTACAGCCGAATACCTCACGAACTACAAGGCTTCCTTCAAGTACGACGCGAGCAATCAGGTAAACAAGAACGTTGCCAACCGTTTCTATGCCATCAACGATTGGACTCTCGAAAATGCTCCTGTATCGGGTACTATCACAACCGGTGCACACGTAGACAAGAACAAGGGCTACTGTATGACCTTCACCACAACATGGGACGGTTTCGGTTCTTTGAATGACCACAAAACATACCAGACAGTGACACTTCCTAAGGGTAACTACAAGTTAACCGTCAACTACCACAGCACTTGGGAAGGCCAGTGCGGCAACAGTTACGTTGTTGCAGCCAAGGGTGAAGGACTCCCGAACACAGCCAACCTTGATAAAGCCATAGCACACACGAAGATGGTAGAGAAAGGCAGCACAATGTCCAACTTCATCGAGTTCAGCCTCACCGAAGAGACAAAAGTTTCTCTCGGTCTGCTGGTGAACATGTCAGGCCAGAGCTGTATGGCAATCCAGAGTTTCGTGCTTGAGCGCGACAACACTGTATACATTGACGCCGACGGCGAGACCACCTCTATCGAGTGCATCACAGAGGTTACAGAGCAGTATGGCAACGGAGCAATATAC
The DNA here is from genome assembly GCA_937906165.1 of uncultured Bacteroidales bacterium. Taxonomy (GTDB): domain Bacteria; phylum Bacteroidota; class Bacteroidia; order Bacteroidales; family Bacteroidaceae; genus HGM04593. The sequence continues at coordinate 21,628 of CALCYA010000031.1, forward strand.
GACCTCCAGGGCCGCAAGGTTCTCCAGCCACAGAAGGGCGGAATCTACATCAAGAACGGCAAGAAGTTCTTTGTAAAGTAAAGTTCTTATAATAAAAACACAAAAGGCGGCAGTTATAAACTGCCGCCTTTTGTGTTTTATCAGTGCCAATAAATTAAGTCTAAATGGTCTTTAGTGAGTTTATTGGACGCTTATAAAACGTGTAACGTTTAATGTGCAACAAAGTTTTAAACCTTATCTCTTCCCCTAACCTCGCTCGTTAATCGTTAATCGTTCATCATTAAACGTTATCCCTTTTAATGTCCGAATCTTGAAGTATCAACCTTCTTCTCCTCTTTCTTCTTGTAGCCGCCGAAACGGTATGCTACAGAAAGCGAGAAGTTGCGTGTGTGGAAATCATTCCTGTTAATCAGGTTCTGCCCCTTGTAGTTCATCTTCATGTCACCGATGGTTGAGTTGAAGATGTCATTATAGTAACAGCTGACAGTTCCCTTGCCCTTTGCAAAGTTCCATTTTGCGCCGGCCGACACGCTCCACATTGTCTCGATGGAGAATGTGCCCTGCGTGGCAGGAGTCTGCACAAAGCCGTTAAGTTCAAACACAAGGTCCTTGTTCACACGGAAACTGTTGTCCATGGTGAGCATACCGATGAAACTCTTGTCCTCAAAGCCGATATCGAAGAAGTCGTCACACCTCTGCGATACGTAGACACCCACAATGGTGGCACGTGTATCGAACCACTCCACAGGCTTGTATGGAATAACAGCCAACAGACCTGTCTGCGATATATAATCCCAGTTGTGGGTCTGATATATGAGTGCCAGGCGCTCTTTCGACTGATACATTGCCTGTGCAAACATCTTGTGGTTATATGTCATGAAGGCACCGAATACATATTTCTGTCTGAAGATATAGTTGGCATTGAGCGAGTATAGCTTCGACGGCTCGAGCCCTGATGTGTTATGCAACTCGGCATAACCGTCGATGTACCCGACAGCATCCTGCATCTGCCAATATGACGGATAGAGTTTCTGCACCTGCAATGTCCCCTGGAATATATGGTCGGGGTTGCTCATATAAGTCAGCGACGCTTGAGGATAGACAGTCCAGCGCTCCCTGTTGTTGAGTTTGTAGAACTCGGCTGTTGCCGACAAGGTAAACGAGAGACCCATGGGCGACTGCTTTCCCACCGACAGATAGCCCTCGGCCGTATGCTCCGACAGCGAAGCATCGACAGCAGTACCCGTTATGGTGCTTTCCGCTGTATATCGCTGATAGTCGTCGCTCTCGCTGTTACGGTACGACGCACCGTAGCCCAGTGTCCACCCCTTGCCCAAAGAGTGCGTCTGGTCGGCATACGCATTGAGTGCCCGCACCTTCTGGCCCGCACTCTGGCTCATCGATGCCACATTACCGTTGAGGTAGTCCACGTTCATCGTCTGCCTGCTCCTGCTCTCATAGAGAGTGTAGTCGACACCGGCAGAGAGCCCGAATCCCAACAAAGTCTGCAATGAGAAGTTATGCATATCGTCCTTCTCAACATCTTTCACATTATCGGCCACCTGAAAGTTTCCCTTGGAGTGCGTCCTTGCGTCAAGGTCACTCTTGAACTGACGGTTGTAAGCCAACGAAAGGCTGTTCTTGTCATTGAAGCTGTACTCGTACGACGCACGCGCATTATGCAGCCATGCCTCGCCACGTATCTTCTGCAGCTGGCGTATGTCGTGCACCACCCCATTCAAGGTGTGTAGCGAGCGCATATCAACATCCTGCACGTCGGAGAGACGGTTGGCACTGTACATGATGTCGAAGGCTTGCTTAGGTGTTGCAGCACGCAAAAAGGCGTGTGCTTCACCCTCGCTGTAGAACTTGTTGCGGTATGTGGCACCCACCTCACCCTGCAACGAGTACTGCGTGTCCTTCTTCAGCACAATATTTATCACTGCGCCGCGTGTGTGATACTGCGGAGGAGCGCTGTACATGACCTCGGCCTTCTCTACACGCTCCACAGGCGTACTCTTGAGCAAAGCAGTCACCTGCTCCTGCGTCATCGTCGTCGGCCTGCCGTTGATGAGCAGCGTGAGAGAGCCCGCACCGGCAAGGGACAGTTTCTGTTCCTTCTCGCTCACACCGGGCAGTTTTGTCAGTGCCTCGTAAGTATTGTTCGCCACTTTATCCTTTGTCAGCTGCTCAAGGTCATAGGCAAGCTTGCCGTCCTCTACCCTCACCAGCGGACGCTCGCTGCTTACCACAAGGTCACCGAGTTCCACATCAGACGGTTCAAGTACAATGTCCCCTACATCGGGAGTATCAGTCACAAGTTCCTTGCTACGGTAGGCCATATGATGCACCACAAGCCTGAACCTGTCAAGCGAGTGCACGAAGCCGAAACAACCCGCCTCATCTGTAACAGCCACATCCACAAACGAGGAGTCACTGCGTTGCAACACCACGTTGGCATCGCGCACAGCCTCGCCATGTGAACCTACGACGCGCCCGCCGATGCCCTGGGACGCAGCACACATACACACCATCATCATCAACAACAGTAGGATACTCTTTTTCATATACATTATAATATATTATTATAGCGCCATTTTATAAAGGCCTAAAGGTCTCTAAAGGCTCCAAGGTCCTTAATGGGCGCTTGTAAAACGTTTAGCATTAAACTTTGGACATTCACCATTCTACGCAAATGTAGTAAAATTTCTCTGTAGCGTAAAACATTTTTACCCCCCCCATTTTTTAACAGTCATTAACAAACAATTCACCTGTTTAAAGAATAAATCTACAGCAAATTGTTTTTTTTCAAAAAATAGTGTACTTTTAAAAAATGTTTGTATTCATATTGCCAAACACACTGTTTCTTAGAAGCTACACACATATCAGACGTCAAAAACCTTAAAAAACTACACATATGTACAAATTCAAGCCCATTTTAAAATCAATGTTGTGGGGTGGTGACAAAATCATCCCTTATAAAGGAATTGTTTCTGACGCAAAGTCAGTTGGCGAGAGCTGGGAAATTTCAGGTGTAAAGGAGAACGAGTCGGTTGTTGCCGAGGGCCCCGATGCAGGCATGCTGCTCCCTGAACTCATTAAACGTGACGGTGCAGCCCTGCTTGGCAAGGCCAATCTCGAGCGCTTCGGTGAGGAGTTCCCGTTGCTCATCAAGTTCATCGATGCACGTCAGGACCTCTCAATACAGGTTCACCCCAACGATGAGCAGGCATGGGAGCGCCACCAGTCAAAGGGAAAAACCGAGATGTGGTACGTCGTTGACGCCGACCCGGGCTCAAGCCTCCGTTCAGGCTTTGCAAAACAGGTGACACCCGAGGAGTATGAGGCAAGCATTGCCGACAACACCATCACCGACCTGCTTGCAGAGTATGACATCAAGGCCGGCGACCTCTTCTTCCTGCCTGCCGGACGCATCCACTCCATCGGTGCCGGTGCCTTCATTGCAGAGATTCAGCAGACATCGAACATCACCTACCGCATCTATGACTTCAACCGCGTGGATGCCAACGGCAACCCACGCGAGCTGCACACCGAGCAGAGCAAGGCAGTCATTGACTACAGCGTGCAGGATGACTACCGCACACACTATGTGGCAGAGAATGACAAGTGTACTGAGCTTGTATCGTGCCCCTACTTCACCACATCACTCTACAAGCTCACCAGACCTTACGAGATGGAGCTTGCACAGCTTGACTCTTTTGTGATACTCATCTGCACAAAGGGCAACGGTACCATCACCGACAACGAAGGCAACTGCATGACAGTGCGCCAGGGCGAGAGCATCCTTGTCCCCGCCACAGCGACAGCCCTCAAGATTACCCCTGAAAGCGACATGGAGCTGTTGAGCAGCTGGATTGTATGATGAGACATACATATTATTTTAATGAGGTTAACTAAAAAGGCTCTTTTGTTGTTACGCTTGCCCGAAAAATACTCATTTACGCTTA
>CALCYA010000032.1 GCA_937906165.1 uncultured Bacteroidales bacterium
TAAAAAAACTCTCCGCGCTGACATTGCCGTCAATGCGGAGAGGTAAAGTATTTGTCTCTACAGTTTAATATTTTGCAGAATTATTATTCCCAAACGATTGAAACACCTTCATCAGCGCCCTTTACGCCACGCTGTGCGGGAGCCGCAAGAATGTCACCATCATCATAATTGCTCTTGCGGAGAGAGTAGTTAGAAGCGCTTGCAGCTGTTGCAAAGTTGTTGTTGATAATAATCTGTGGAATATAATATCCTGCAGCATCGTCTGTTGTTTCTGCAACACGGTCAACCAAGACAATACCGGTTGTTCCGGTACTGTTTGATGTAATCTTGTCTTTAAGGAGATTGTAGAACCACGGGTTGATATCCTCTGCAAATCCTGCAATATCACCGGCATAACCTCCAGTAGGATAATATGGTCCCCATGCGTTATTAGAATTTTCATTCCAGGTTCCCCAAGTTCCGGAATTATCACCAACTGAAAAGTTAATTCCAAACCAACCAGTAATGCCTCCTGTAGTGCGATAGCCGACATTGCCTTGATATTTTCCATCGGGATGAACGTCGCCCTCGCCACCATTATAACGTTGTACATTCAATGCTGGATAGTAAGACAACATTTCGCTTGAGGTAATATAATACCCACACAGAGAGTTGATGTAATATGTATAATTATTATTGTCCCCATACATTGCTGTACCTCTGTTCATTGACATATTGAGTGTCTCCTTAATATCGTCCTTTTTCTCTTGCAATGTACCCTTCCACCAATACTTGTAGCTGTTCCAAGGCGTTGTAGTGAATGTTGCATCGGTCTCACATATACGTTTCCATTCCTGAGCCCAAGCAGTCGGTGTTGTTGTAGTAATGTTGTAAGTGCCTGTTCCTGATGGTACGATATATCCAAAATCCGAGCTAATCTTGTGCAGTTCGCTACCCTCCTTGCCATTTGTATAATATCCGGCAGAATTATCACTCATTGGGACATATGTGTATCCATAAGTGCTACCATCGGGCGCTGTCGTAGCTGCCACAAAAGGACGTGCTGCTGTGCTTTTCTCCACAGTTGCTTGTGCGTAAGAATCCACTGTTCCATATTTGCCGTCATACCAAGGCTGAACTTTACCGAAGCCACGTGCATACCACTGGTCGGGCAAAAAGCCCCAACCAAGGCAATACACAATATTGCTGTTATATGTTCCAAGGCCATGCCAACCGAAATCAATACCAATTGAACCTGCACGTGCCACCATAAGGATTTTACCTCTGACGCCATTCTCGCCACCGACAAGTGTCTCGCTATTCCAACTTGTTATTTTTGAAGTGTTGTCGCTGTTATTGTTCCAGGTATTTACCAAACTGCTCAAATCAGATTGAAAACCTCCAGAGTTTCTGTCGTCGTCGACATCACCACCATGGTTATAAGTAACAATCAACACTGCAAACTCTGTACCGTTTTTATAGGTATCGGTAGCAGAAGTTTTTATAGCAGTTTGCAGTTCTGATAATGCCGTACCAAGAGTCTTGCCACAACTTACATTATTACATATAATAGTAGAGTTAGTTCCGCCTCCATTCACCTGTATCTCAAAACAACGTATACCACGGTTCCACAAATCAGTGAAGTTCAGATTCTGCTCTCGGGATGCATCTGCTGTAATCTGATAGGTTTTTGTTCCATTTGTTGCAGTGGTATGGTTTCCGCTCCAGCCACCACCAGCGCCGGGAATAGAGACGTCAACAACCTTTGTATCATCACTCAGCAATGACATCCAGTTTGACACCTGAGTGTCAAGGTTCCAACTGAGTGGCACGTTCTTGACAAAATTCTTTTTCTTGGCTTCAACAATGATACCACTATTTGAAGTGGTGGATAGAGTCGCGGTTTTGGTGACAGAATTTGCAACAACAGACACTCTCAAATTCTCAATATTCACATCCTGATGTGGCAAAAGGAATACCGTAAAGGTAAGTGTTTTGCCATACGCAAGCGTAATAGGATAGCCATTTTCATCAAACAAAGGTATTGAGACTGTTTGGCCGGCATTAGCATTAATTGCAGTACTAAATCCGCTGCTTGAAACAGTTGTTGTAAAGTCGCCACATAGATTTATTGCCGTTCCATCGTCCTTTACTGCAGAAACAGCAACACTTGATATACCTTCAAGAGGCTGTTCGACCTCGCTTTTCTTCAGATTATTTGTCAAAGAGATCTCAACAGCTGTTACAATTGGAGTAAACTGTAACTGAACGCCGGTATCACTTGGCTTGCCGGTTCCATATGCAGCCATATATGCAAAACGCATAGCAGGGTGGATGGTGTAGTTTCCGTCTACTGCTGCAAGATATTTTGACGGAGCCTGTGACGAAGGCAAATGACCGCTAATGGTTCCGCTTGTTCCGTCTTGAGATGCTGTCAATGAAACATTAATATCAGAACCTGCGGCAAACATGTCGGGCGATGGATACACACCATAAAAGGTGTGAGTATCCTCGCTACCCCATTGCAAGCCTATAGGCTCATTGCTGGCACGGGTCAAAGAACTAGATTCGAAAAAATCGTCATCTGTTTTGTCATTCAAATATCCGTTAGTATCTGTTTGGTCAATAGTATTGTCAACAACATAGTCACAACAATTAGTTGCGCCATCAGCGTTAACCATATCTGCACCTCCATGACAATAAATGCGTACCATATCACCAGGATACCATTTAATCTCTGTTCCAGTAGTAACCTTATCGCCATATACAACACGAGTCTGGCCCGCTTTGTTTGCAGTATCATAATTAACCGAGCCACCGAAAGTAATCTCATCACCAACCTTTGCTGGCTTAAAAGTCTCGTTAACATCGTCGGTGCAACTTGTAAAAAGTATACCGGCTATTGCTAGAAGTGTAAATATCTTTTTCATATCTTATCTTTCGTTTATTCCCAAGTTGTTGTAAATGTATCCCCACCATCTTTGCTATCAAAACCGGTAGTATGTTCCATTGCTTTTACTTCACGACCATTCGGTGTATAAATCGACCCGGCACAGATTCCCTGTTCCATAGCCACCTGTTCCCTCAGGGTCAGTGGCTTGAGATAAATTTCTCTTTCTGTTTTCATATAGTTCT
>CALCYA010000033.1 GCA_937906165.1 uncultured Bacteroidales bacterium
CGAGGCACGCCACGGCAAGGGCTTCGAGGGCTTGTTCAACCGCTACTTCAAGTAAAGACAAGATACCCCGGTGGGGTACTATCCACCGGGGCGCAATATATTTCCAACAGAAACTACAACAACTAAGAAACTAACCAACCAACAATAAGAAAAAACAATGATTGACAGTGAGGAATCATAGTAATTGTTTTAGTAAATAAATAGTGTTTTAAATGTGTTCCGCGCCGGCCGTAGTGATACGCCCGGCGCGGTTTTTTAACTGAAAAGTGAAAACTGAAAGCTGCGAACAACCTTCAATCATTAATTGAATAATGGGCGCCAGTCTATAAAAGCCTTAAGGTCTCTAAAGTCCTTAGAGTCCTTAATGGGCGCAATTCCCTTAACCTGTTAATCGTCCATCGTTACTCGTTGAACCCTGTAGGCTTGAGCCTGCTCCTGCTCGGCATAGCAAAAACAAGTTTTTCCTCTGCAATTAATTTCGTTGATTTTTCGTTCGCTCGTTGCAAAAGCTCAAACATGTTTGGCTTTTATTCGCTTAATTTAGAAGCTGTTTAAATTTCTTTCGAAAAAAATATTACATTGCTCGCGAGTTGTACTTGTCTTTTTATGTTCTTTTTTGTCTGTTTTCCCCTTTTTCGCAGTTACATAGCCCGCTATGCGCCTTTGTTGTACGAAACCACTCTCGCTCGGCAAAGCAAATAAACTTTCTTTGCACTCGCTTATTCGTGGCTTTGAAAAATGAAAAAACATTCTAAAAAAGACCTATAAAAATTTCAAGGACATAAATTTAAACAGCTTCTTAGAAATTCGCTTACCCGCAGCCTTGACTTCGTCGAGCCTGCTCCCGCTCGGCATAGCAAAAGCAAGCTTTTCCTCTGCAATTAACTTCGTTGATTTTTCGTTCGCTCGTTGCAAAAGCTCAAACATGTTTGGCTTTTACTCGCTTAATTGAAAAATTCGCTTACCTGCAGCCTTAATCGTTACTTGAGGAATACGAAGTAAACTGCCAGTACAAGGAAAACCACTGCTACAAAGTGGTTCCACTGCAGTGTCTCGCCTTTGAAAAGCACAGAAACTATCACTCCGAAAACGAGGCATGATATGACTTCCTGTATTACTTTCAACTGGACAAGTGAGAATGGACCGCCGTTGATTTCGGAGCCGATTCTGTTTGCCGGGATAAGGAACGAGTACTCAAGAAGTGCCACGCACCAGCTTATAAGCACGATGAGCACTATTGGTGTGTTCGAAGAGATGATCTTCATGTCCTGCAACTTCAGGTTTCCATACCATGCAAGTGTCATGAAACTGTTTGAAATGATAAGCAGGACAAGTGTCAGAATGATTTTTGTCATTGTCGTATATTTTTACTGTTTCTTTTCTATTTTCGGTGGCAGAAGTTCTGCCTGTATGTTGCTCATTGCACCCCATATGTTGTAGCGCGCTTCCGGGTTCAGTGTCTCCAGATGTGCAAGCAGGTCTTTCATGGCTTTCCGGTTCGAATCGTTCTCGTACGGGCAGTTTTTTGTCTGTGGCGGAAAGTCGCATTCCCGTGCGTACGCCTCTACATCATTCTCGTTTACAAGGCACAACGGACGTATCACGGTGATTGGGAATTTCTCCATCTGCATAACCGGCGCCATTGCGCTGAATGCTCCCTGGAATGTCATGTTCATCAGCATTGTCTCTATGAAGTCGTCCATGTTGTGCCCTAATGCAATCTTGTTGCAGCCAATCTCCTGTGCAAGTGTGAAAAGCGCTTTGCGGCGATTCCATGAGCAAAGGAAGCATGGTGATTTACGGGTGTCGGTGCTTGAGTCGAAGCCGCTCTCAAGGATATGCAGTTCTATACCCAGCTCCTGACAGAAATTCTGTAGGTATTCAATGTCTGCTTTGTACGGAATATTTACCATTGTGACATGCGCCGCAACGACATTTATGCGAGGCTTGTATATTCGGCTGCGCTCGGCCATCAGCTGCAGCAGCGTGAGCGAGTCCTTTCCGCCTGACAGGGCAACTAAAATACGGTCACCGTCTTCGAGCATAGAGTATCCCAATGTGGCGCGTCCAAACTGCTTGTTTATGCGTTTGTATAGTTTCTGCTGTTCTGTGAATTTTGCCATTCCGTGTAGTCGGTTGTTTGTCGTTCCTGCCCTTTGCGGACATCGTTCCTGTTTTGCGGCGCAAAATTAATGAAAATCGCGCATCTGTGGCTCTTGTCGTGCCTGCTTTTTTTCTTTTTGATGTGTAAAATGGCGTATGGTCCCCCTATTTTATATTAAATTATTTAAAAAACAACTCATCGTGCGCGTAAGTTGCGAAATCTTTGTATATTTGCGGTAAACGGTAGGATTTGTTCTGCTGTTATTTTAAGTAAATTGTGTGTCAATGAAGAGAATTCTTTCAATAATGATACTCTGTGTCATCTCCCTTGCGGCGTTGGCGCAGTCAAGGAACAGTGCAAAGAAACTGTTCAATGAGGGTAATTTCGTTGAGGCGAAGCCAATGTTCGAGAAACTGCTCAAAGGCAGCCCCAAGAATAGTGAGTATAACTACTGGTATGCGGCCTGTTGCCTTGAGACAGGCGATACTGTCGACGTGGAGGAGATGCTCAAGTTTGCGGTGTCACGTAAGATTGTGAATGCAAGCCGTTATCTGGGTGACTATTACTTCGGCAAATCGCAGTTCCAGCTTGCTATGGATTGTTATGACGATTTTCTGGAGAAGACGAAGGACGACTCTTTGCGCGTGGTGTTCTCGCGCAAGGCTCTGGTGTCGAAGAACGCGGGCCGAATGGTTATGAATACCTCGAAAATATGTGTCGTTGACAGCTTTGTCGTTGACAAGGACAACTTCCTGTCGGTCTATAGGCTCAGCAGTGATGTGGGTACGGTAACCACAAATGCAAACTATTTCGACGACAACCTGCTTCCCGGTTATTTGAGTGAGACGGAGCGCAAAATGGATATATATTTCTCTGATTATGGCGAGTATAACGACTCGTTGATGAAGATATACCGCAACTCCAAGGTTGCCGATGAGTGGGGTACTCCGCAGCAGATCGAGGGTTTTGATACCTACGGTAATGACGATTATCCTTTCATGAGCACTGACGGTATCACACTCTATTTTGCGAGTGACGGTGAAGGGTCGATAGGAGGCTACGATATCTTCATGACGCGCCTCGACACGGAGAGCGGCCGTTTTCTGCGCCCCGACAATGTGGGAATGCCTTTTAATTCCACAGCCAATGATTATATGCTTGTCATTGATGAGGTTTCCAATTTGGGTTGGTTTGCTACTGACCGCAACCAGCCCGATGGTCTTGTGTGCGTGTATGTCTTTGTCCCCGGCAAGGAACGTTACGATTCCGAGACTTTGGGTTACGATGGCATGCTGCCTTATGCGCGTCTGTCATCGATAGCTGCGACGCAGGATAACGAGTCTGCACTGCGCGCTGCGCGCCAGCAGTTGACAATGCTTATATACTCTCAGGGCGAGAAAGGCAAGAAGGGTGACTTCCTGTTCATCGTTGACGATACTCGTGACTATAGCAAGCTATCCGACTTCAAGAGTCCCGAGGCACGTAAGGTCTTTACCGAGTGGCAGAAACGTACAAAACAGCATGCGGCTGATATCCGCACTCTCGAGCAGCAGCGCGATGCCTATGCTTCGGCAAATGCGGCGGCGCGTCAGCGTATGAGTGCTGCCATTCTGCAGCTGGAGGCCAAGGTTGAGGCCGACGGCATTGCTCTTGAGAAAATGGAACTTGAGATAAGGCGTTTGGAACAAGAAAAACTTTATAAATAAAAAGATATATGGAAATTGCTATAACTATAATTCTGGTGCTGTTGGCAACTGTGTTGCTTACGGTTGAAGTGGCGCTTATTCCCGGTTTCGGCGTTGCCGGTGTTCTGGGTGTTCTCTCAATGCTGGCATCTGTCTTCTATGCCTTCTTTGTTGTGGGCAATGTGGCAGGCTGGATAACGATAATCGTGTCGGGCTTAATCTGTGTGTCGCTCTTCCTGTGGGCGCTATATGGCAAGTCGCTCGACCGTCTTGCACTTAAGAAGAACATAGACTCCAATGTGAAGGGTGATGAACTTGACAAGATAAAGGTGGGTGACCGCGGAGTCGCAAAGACACGTCTGGCACTTATCGGCGAGGCGAATATCAATGGCGAGGTTGTGGAGGTTAAGTCCGAAATGGGTTTCATTAACGAGAATGAGGAGGTTGTGGTCATCCGCATATCGGGTGGTACAATCTATGTGGAGAAAGTGAAGTGACAGGTGCAATAATCCGTTGACAGTTATTTTATTGCCAACAACCCTTAACCCATTAAACATCCGGTGTTAAACCTTAAACAATAACTGTTAAACCTTAAACAAGAAATGTTAAACCTTCAACGTTAAACCCTTTATGGGCACGTTTAATTTGTTACTAATATAAACTGATAACTAACTATGAATCCGGACAATGTTTATCTTATCGGTGGAACTGTCGTGGGAGCGCTTATCCTGCTGGCAATATTCTTCCACTATGTTCCGTTCGTGCTTTGGCTGTCGGCCAAAGTGTCGGGAGTACGAATCTCGTTGATGCAGCTCTTTCTCATGCGCATCCGTAATGTGCCGCCTTCTGTTATCGTTCAGGCGATGATTGAGGCGCATAAGGCAGGTCTTGAGAATATCACACGCGACAGCCTAGAGGCGCACTATCTTGCCGGCGGTAATGTCGAGAGGGTGGTGCATGCCCTTGTGTCTGCGTCAAAGGCAAACATCGAGCTTTCGTTCCAGATGGCGACTGCCATCGACCTTGCAGGCCGTGATGTGTTCGAGGCCGTGCAGATGTCTGTTAACCCCAAGGTTATAGATACTCCACACGTTACGGCTGTGGCAAAGGATGGTATCCAGCTCATTGCCATTGCCCGTGTTACCGTGCGTGCCAACATCAAACGCCTTGTAGGTGGTGCAGGTGAGGATACAGTGCTTGCACGTGTAGGCGAGGGTATCGTTTCGTCTATCGGTTCTTCCGAGAACCACAAGGCTGTGCTTGAGAACCCCGATTCAATCTCGAAGCTCGTGCTCAGCAAGGGTCTTGACGCTGGTACAGCGTTCGAGATTCTCTCTATCGACATTGCCGATATAGATATAGGCAAGAACATCGGTGCGGCCCTCCAGATTGACCAGGCCAATGCCGACAAGAACATTGCTCAGGCGAAGGCCGAGGAGCGTCGCGCCATGGCTGTTGCCCTTGAGCAGGAGAACAAGGCCCGTGCACAGGAGGCGCGTGCGCACGTCATCGAGGCCGAGGCCGAGGTGCCGAAGGCTATGGCCGAGGCGTTCCGTAGCGGCAACCTGGGTATCATGGACTACTACCGCATGAAGAACATCCAGGCCGATACCGCGATGCGCGACAATATCGCAAAAGACTAATATCTTGTTGATATATAACGAGATAGTACAATTCTGTTTAACCAAATGTGAAGTTGATTATGAAGCGTTATTTTCCTCCTTCAGAATTGCTCATCGAGCCCAACGGAGCAATCTATCACTTGGGAGTAAAACCGGAACAGTTGGCAGAGAAGATTATCCTTGTAGGTGACCCCAACCGCGTGCCGTTGGTGGCATCGTATTTCAGTGAACAGGAGTGTGATGTGCAGCACCGCGAGTTCCGCACCATCACCGGCACCTACAAAGGCAAGCGCATAAGCGTGGTGGGTACAGGCATTGGCTGTGACAACATCGATATTGTTGTGAATGAGCTCGATGCACTGGCAAATATCGATTTTGGGACACGTTATGAGAAGGAGCAGTTCCGTCAGCTGCAGATGGTGCGCATAGGCACCTGTGGAGGCTTGCAGGAATACACTCCTATAGGCTCATATATATGCTCGGTGAAGTCAGTGGGCTTCGATGGCCTGCTGAACTTCTATGCCGGGCGTAATGAGGTGTGCGACCTTCCAATGGAGCGTGCGTTGCTCAATCACTTGGGGTGGAGCGGTAATATGTGCCAGCCGGCACCGTATGTCATAGCGGCCGACGAGGAGCTCGTTGGGCGCATTGCCAAGGATGATATGGTGCGTGGTGTTACGGTGGCTTGTGGAGGCTTTTTCGGGCCTCAGGGACGCCGTTTGCGAGTGCCTCTTGCCGACCCTCGCCAGAACGAGAAGATAGAGTCGTTCGAGTACCTTGGAGAGCGCATCACCAACTTCGAGATGGAGAGCTCTGCTCTTGCAGGTCTTTCTGCCTTGATGGGACACAAGGCTGTGACAGTGTGCCTGGTAATAGCCAACCGCCGCGCCAAGGAAGCCAATGTTGATTACAACGCCAAGATGAACGAGTTGATACAGACCGTGCTTGAACGGATTTAACGTGTAACGTTTAACAAGTAAAGTTCCCGAGGGCTTTAGAGACGATAAGGTGCTCCCTTAAGATAGGGGAGCTCCGCAAAGCGGTGAGGGTATGTTTTGTTATCTGCCGCTTGTGGTGGAGGAGTTTGAAGATGGAGCCTAAATTGAGCTTTCCGTTTTAACACCACTTTGTGGAATTGAAACTGGGCAACACTCGCTGTGCAATTGCAAGCAAGCTTGCATTGCGCTCGTTTGCACAAGTTTTCCGCTTTCCGTTTGAACAGCGCCTACTAAGGACTCTAAAGACCCTATAACCCGGCGCTTAAAAATGATTTATAACAAATTAAGCAACAAGGCATTGTGTCTTGTTGCTTTGATAAATGGAATAACCAATGAGTGAAACAATTTGCGCGCTGGCAACAGCCCAGGGCGGAGCAATCAATGTGATAAGGATTTCCGGTGAAAAGGCAATAGAGATTGTCTCCCAAATTTTTACTCCAAAGGGTGGAGTGCCGCTTGAACAAAGGAAATCCCACACCGTGATATTCGGTGACTTATGCACCAATGGTACCGAGGTCCTTGACGAGGTGCTCGTCACTCTCATGCGCGCTCCGCACAGCTATACCGGTGAAGAGAGTGTCGAGATAAGCTGCCATGCATCGGCATACATCACACAGCAGATACTGTTGAGTCTCCTTGACCTTGGCGCACGTCAGGCCGAGCCCGGAGAGTTCACCATGCGCGCGTTCCTCAACGGCAAGATGGACCTCAGCCGTGCCGAGGCTGTGGCCGACCTTGTCTCCTCTACATCACGTGCTGCCCACCGCCTGGCAATGAACCAGCTAAAGGGAGGTTTCAGCCAAGAGTTAGGTGCTCTGCGCAACAAACTGCTGAAGCTCACCTCGCTCATGGAGCTCGAACTCGATTTCAGCGAAGAAGATGTAGAGTTCGCCGACCGTACCGAGTTGTTGCAGCTATGTGACGAGGTAGACAGTGTCATGTCCCGTCTTGCTTCATCCTTTAGTGTAGGCAACGCCGTTAAAAACGGTGTGCCAGTGGCAATTGTGGGTGAGACAAACACCGGCAAGAGCACCCTGCTGAACGCTCTTCTGCGCGAGGACAGAGCCATTGTGAGCGATATATGCGGTACCACCCGCGATACGATAGAAGGCCTTATGACCCTCAGCGGCGTATCGTTCCGCTTCATAGATACCGCCGGCCTGCGCGAGACACACGACGTAGTAGAGCGCATGGGTATAGAGCGCACCCTCGAGCAGCTTGCAAAATCCTCCATAGCCCTGTGGCTCATAGACCCCACAGCCGACAAAGGACAGATAGAAGAACTCGCCAAGAAGCTCCTTCCCGTGTGCCGCGATAAGAAACTCGCCGTGCTCGTCAACAAATGCGACATTGTAGACCCCATAACCCTCTCAAACGCAATGGAGTGGGGCGCACAGATGGTCGCGAAGTATGGTGAGAGTGTAGAGTGGAACCCACGTGATTTGTGGGCTATATCCGCCCGCCAGGGTACCAATCTCGACAGGCTGGAAGAGTTCCTTGTGCGCAGCTCCGCCATGCCTTCAATAGCAGCAGGCGACGTCGTAGTCACCAACGTAAGACACTACGAAGCCCTCGTCCGCGCCCTTGAGAATATCAGGGAAGTAAAGCAAAGCCTCGCAGACGGCATCAGTGGCGACTTAGTCAGCGAACCCCTCCGCGCCGCCATCCGGAATTTGTCCGAAATTCTTGGCGAAGTGACAAGCGATGAGATTTTAGGCAATATCTTCGCCAATTTTTGCATAGGGAAGTAATTTATTGAATAATATGTATATATAATGTCTTGTTGCGCTGTGTTGATAATGTAGATAAATTGAAATGAGAAATTTATTATATTACCCATATATAAGTCTTCCGCATACAGATTGGACTATGAGGGCTTTGCTTTATTATGACAACGTTGGCGCTATTGTTCCAATGCAATATTTCTATAATCCGGAGTTGTATGAACCGTTCATGCGTGAGATGATACGAAATGAACTGATAATTCCTATTGAACCAATGGCGGTACTTGAACGTCCTTGGGAAATTTTGCAACCTTTTCTTGAATATATATCTTGTAATTCAAAATTAATTGACAGGCGCAGACAAAATTTTCATAGGATTATTTCTCGGAAGGAGTACATGAATATAGGAACTTGCGTTAAAATACATAATGGAAAATTTGATTATAATGTTCTGAATGAAATTACCCAAATGGGATTGGCGAAAAGGCTTGACTATAATTGGTTCCAAGTAGAAGCAAATACTGCACACGAACTTATGACATACTTGGCAAGTGTTGTATCCAACAGTATTGGGTATTTGCCCGCTACGGATAGAATAGATAAAAGTAGCTTTTCAGCAACATATCTGCGAAATCAGGACATTGAATTGCGCGCAAGGCAGTACAAAAGAGATATGATACTCAAGAATCTTATCCCATGTCCTAAAAGTATAGATATATATAATCTTAGACGATTCAAGGACGAGTATCGCGACTTGCTGGAAACTTTTAGAAATAAAGTGGAATTGTTGGTCCTTAATCCCGTCATAACTCCAGAATCCCCATTGTTTGCTGAAACTCTTAATGATATGAAGTCGACAAAAGAGGAACTGGTTGCAAGAATGAATGAAAGTCGTTTAGGTGATATTATTTTTGTAACGGTATGTGGTGTGATTTCTGCAGGCCTTGGATTTATTGCAGAGCCGACTACCGGGGCGATACCGGGCCTTCTCAATGCGATTTATTCAGCTTGCCAAATCGAAAAACCGGAAAATATAACAGACCAGACCGGATTGAAATATTTGGCTTTGGTTGATAAAAGGTTAAGGAAATAATCAACAATTCTATGCTTCTGTATTCACAAGGGAAGTTTTGATATCTATATCCGCTTCTGGGAGTACAGCAAGGGTGTAGGCAACTACCCCGACTGGAGTATCATCATCGCCCGTTGCGAGTTCCGCGATGAACTGCGAGAGCACCGCTTCGAACTCCTCAAAGACCTTGTACGATTCTTCAAGGAGTATATGCCCCGCTACGGGTATAAACACCTCTGCACCGAGGATGACGACTACAAGTATTACCAAACGCTCAACCTTCCCTGCATCAAACGCGGCTTTATGGGACGCCATTGCAACTATGGAGCACTGCTGAAGGATATTGATGTTTAACGGTTGAAGCAACCTTAGAATGTGAGAGTCCCATTTGTCCGAAGGTATCCAAATTTTTCGGATAGTATCGGACAAATGGGTTTCTTTGTGTATTAGGATTGACAAGTGTACTCCCTCATCAGAGACATCTACAGAGCATTTTCCCGAGGGTATTAGAATTTAATCATGAGATATAATATCTTATAATATCAGTTAGGACTATAGATTTGTTATATTACTCAAAAATGTCTCGATGGGGCTGACCCCAAAGCCTTATTTTTGAACGAGCAATCCCCGCTAGAGTACATTCTAACGGGGATTGCATTCTATGCAAAAAGACTTTTGAGTCATCCTCATCGGTTATTGTATCTATATCTCAATAAATTTACCTCCATCAAAGCTACCAAGATGCTCACCATAGACCACATAGCCAAGCTGATTGCAGACGAGGCGTGTATTACCAATAGTTGCCTCCTCATTGGCGTGCGAATGTCCGAAAATCCACACATCGATACGGCTATCTGCGATGAAGTTGCCCAACTCAGTTGCAAATGCACTATTGAGCAGGCTGCCTTTATGCTGCGGAGCCACGACTGCCAACGATGGCAGATGATGCGTTACTACCACAATATGCTCTGCCGTACTCGCGGCTACACTCTGTTTAATGAAAGACAAGCACTTTTGATGTTCGGTATTAAAATCATCGGTAGTAAACCTACGACCGCCATATCGTATCTGCCTAAAGTCGTTCATACCTCGACTTACAAAATACTCATCCTGAGGTTGGATATGTGACCACAGAGTAGAGAGGATAAAGTCCGTATCATCAATGCGTACCACCATGTTCTGATAGTAGTGTACATTAGGCAGTATCTTACGGCTCCAACTATCGCCATAGGCTAATACATCGCCATTACCATAAAACTCGTGATTACCTGGCACCAACAACACTTCTCGATAGTTTGCCGATGCCCACTTCCAAAACTTCATATTGGGTAAAGTCTTGTCTCGCAAGTAACCTATATCACCAGCGAAGACTAACACATCACCAGTAACCTCAAACGGCATACTCTTTATAAATCTTGAATTATCTGACAATTCCAAATGTATATCAGATGCGTATTGTATCCTCATATAACTTATCTCCTCTTAACATTTTGTATAAACCAATTCGTAATCCTCAGCATTAGACTTGTTATCCAATATACCCTTTGCAAAATAGAACTTGTTATACAGGTATTGCGTGTTTTCAAGCTCTTCTTCCAAGTAGTCTATGCTTTCATTACAGTTATCTATTTCCTCGCTGATTTTCTCGTATAGATCTACATTTGCCTTGACTATGCGTGCCTCCAACTTTGCTATAGTCTCTTTATTCTTTGCAATGCTCTTTTTGTTAAACTCTATTTCTTCATTATAGAACTCTAAAACCTCATCCAGCAACTCTGTGGTCATTATTTTTGGTAGGGGGCTCCAATGGAGTATATCCAAATGGCGACTTGGAGTAGTAGAAAGATGAAACAGTTCACAACCGAAAGACTTGCGAACATTCTTATTGTATTCATCGACCTCATGGATAGCTGCCATTATCTCATCATTTGATAAGTTTCTCGTTTCCTCAAAGGATGGATGTTCTCTATAATCTAATAAAG
>CALCYA010000034.1 GCA_937906165.1 uncultured Bacteroidales bacterium
CTCCGCACTGCCGCACAATGGCCTGCAAACAAGCGGCCATGAGCTGGATTTTTAATGGTGCCGGTTTATTTTGGAATTACCTATGCAAGCGAAAATGCTCACTACACCTCATTGAAAAAATCACCCCTCCCCCCAGATTTTGTAAGTAAGCCGAACTAAGTTTTAACGATGCTGAATAATCGTGCTTCTTGCGCATAAAATAAACCCTAAAGTTTTTTGTCCAAACTTTGGGGTTCACTTCACTTTCTCGAATTACAATCTCAGTCCATCGAGCATCTCGGCAAACAATTTCATTCCGTCGCGTATCTCACTGATGAGGACATACTCGTTGGCTGTATGCGAGCGGGCTGTATCACCGGGGCCCATCTTGAGTGTGGGGATATTCAGCAGTGCCTGGTTCGACAGCGTTGGCGAGCCGTAAGGCTTGCGGCCCATCTCTATGGCACGCTTTACAAGCGGATGTTCAAGGGATATCGATGATGAGTTGAGGCGTGTGGAACGTGCCTTGACCTCACTCTTGACATTGCTCTTTATTATATCGAGAAGCTCGCTGTTCGAATAACACTCGGTGCTGCGTATGTCAACGACATAACTGCAGCTGTCGGGGATGACATTGTGCTGTGTACCGGCGTTTATCTGTGTCACGGTCATCTTCACATCACCGAAAAGAGCCGATGACTTGGGCAATTTATTGTTGCGGAACCATTCAATATCCCTTATGGCATTATAAATGGCATTGTCGCCCTCGTTGCGTGCGGCGTGGCCCGACACTCCCTTTGCTACACAATCGAGCACCATAAGACCCTTCTCGGCCACGGCTGGCTGCATACTTGTGGGCTCACCGATGATTGCACATGTGACGGGTGGCAAGTGCGGGATGAGTGACTCGATGCCGTTCTTGCCCGACACCTCCTCTTCGGCCGACGCCACAAAGATTGTATTGTAATTCTGCTTGCTCTGGCATATCTTGTAGAACACCTGCAACAGTGTCACGAGCGACGCACCGTCGTCGTTGCTTCCGAGGCCATAGATTCTGTCACCCTCGATGATTGGGGTGAAAGGGTGCTTGCTCCAGCCGCTGACAGGCTTTACAGTGTCTATGTGGGCATCGAGCAGCAAAGTCGGGCGTGATGCGTCGAACCCCGGTGCAACGCACCACAGGTTGTTCAGGTGACGGTGCACCTCGCACTGCACAGGAGCACCACGTTCGATAAAATGTTGTAGTCTGTCCGTCGCATCACCCTCTTCACGGCTCAACGAAGGGGTATTTATCAACACCTTCAACAGCTCGACGGCCTGGCTTACATTCGATTCGCTTATAATCATAAATCTGTTTCTGAATTTGGAGCGCAAAGATACAACAGTAAAGGTGCACTTTCAAAATCCGCACAAAGATTTTATCAACAAAAAGAGGAGACAAACAGGTAAAAACACCCTTTACGCGCGCATATATTTGCTTATTTTTGAAGATAGTTGTATCTTCGCGCAGAATTTCAAAAAGATATACATCAAATGATTACAGCCGACCAACTGAAAGATATAAAGGAGCGCACCGATGCGCTCAAGCAGTACCTTGCCATCGATGAGAAGATTATCCAGGTAGAGGAGGAGCAGCTACGTACTCAGGCACCGGGATTCTGGGACAATGCCAAGGAGGCCGAGGCACAGATGAAGAAAGTGAAGGGCCTGCAGGCGTGGATTGACGGCTACAAGGAGGTCAAGAACCGTACCGAGGAGGCCGAGATGGCTATGGAGCTCTACCGCGAGGAGATGGTAGAGGAGCACGAGGTTGACGATGCATATGCACGCGCCCTCACAGCTGTTGAGGAGCTTGAGCTCAAGAACATGCTCCGCGGCGAGGCCGATGACATGGACTGTGTGCTCAAGATAAACTCTGGTGCCGGCGGTACCGAGGCACAGGACTGGGCAAGCATGCTCATGCGTATGTATATGCGCTGGGCCGAGGCCAACGGCTACAAGGTTACCGTTGCCAACCTTCAGGAGGCCGAGGATGCAGGTATCAAGACAGTTACCCTTGAACTCAAGGGCCCTTACGCATACGGCTACCTCAAGGGCGAGAACGGCGTTCACCGTCTGGTGCGCGTGAGCCCCTACAATGCCCAGGGCAAACGAATGACATCGTTCAGCTCGGTGTTCGTCACTCCGCTTGTCGATGACAGCATTGAGGTTGTTGTAGAGCCTGCACGTATATCATGGGATACCTTCCGAAGCGGTGGTGCCGGTGGTCAGAACGTGAACAAGGTGGAGTCGGGTGTGCGCTTGCGCTATCAGTACAAGGACCCGTATACAGGTGCCGAAGAGGAGATTCTCATTGAGAACACCGAGACCCGCGACCAACCCAAGAACAAGGAGAATGCCATGCGTCAGTTGCGTTCTATCCTCTACAACAAGGAGATGCAGCACCGCATGGAGGAGCAGGCAAAGGTTGAGGCCGGCAAGAAGAAGATTGAGTGGGGTTCACAGATACGAAGCTATGTGTTCGACGACCGTCGTGTGAAAGACCACCGTACAAACTTCCAGACATCGGATGTAGGCGGAGTAATGGACGGTAAGATAGACGGCTTCATCAAGGCATTCCTTATGGAGTTCTCCGAGGACGCAAAGTAACAGCACATGGCATTAGAGATTGAGAGGAAATTCCTTGTCACCGATGACAGCTACAAGGCAATGGCATTCCGCTGTGACCGCATTGCACAAGGCTATCTGTGCCGCGAAGGCGGCAACTCGACCCGCGTGAGGGTACGTGGCGACAAGGGGTATCTCACCATCAAAGGACCGTCGATGGACGGCGGACTCAGCCGCTTCGAGTGGGAAAAGGAGATTCCCGAGAGCGAGGCCTGGGAACTGCTGAAACTGTGCCACGGCGGCATAATAGACAAGACGCGCCACCTTGTGAAGTGCGGCAACCACACATTCGAGGTAGATGAGTTCCACGGCGACAACGACGGCCTTGTGGTGGCCGAGGTGGAACTTGAAAGCCCCGACGAAGCATTTGAAAGGCCCCCATTCCTTGGAAAAGAGGTAACAGGCGACAAACGCTACTATAACTCCAGCCTTACAAGATTCCCTTTCAAATATTGGTAATACGAGATGGTGACCCATTGTGGTCACCATCTTGTATTTAGGAGATGAATAAAAATATGTAGTTCAAGGCTTGCTATGCCTTAAAAACCGCAACCGACGCTGTAACGCGAGAGCAAAGAGTGCTCGCATTCTATGCCGAGCTACGAGGAGGAAAAGCCACTTAGTGGGTTAATTTACTAAGCGTAAATGAGGATTTTTAAGGCAAGCGTAACACAGAAATACACTTTTTAGTCATCTTTGTTTCCGAACAGATAGCTCAACAACGTCACGCACACAATATTCGCAAATATAATACCAAGCACATTGAACAGCAGGTCCATCGCATCGCCGGCGCGGTATGTGGTAAGTTCGCTCTGCAGATACTCCATAAGCCCGCTGAAGAGAGCCGGAATAAGAAATATTGCAATGAAAGCCTTTATACTCTTTATTCCGCTATGGCTCCTGAAGAACTCAAACCATATGATAGTACTTAGCCCCGCATACATGACAAAATGCGCAAGTTTGTCCATATGTGCAAAAA
The DNA here is from genome assembly GCA_937906165.1 of uncultured Bacteroidales bacterium. Taxonomy (GTDB): domain Bacteria; phylum Bacteroidota; class Bacteroidia; order Bacteroidales; family Bacteroidaceae; genus HGM04593. The sequence goes on from CALCYA010000034.1 coordinate 3,626, forward strand.
GCGACAGGGAAACATCGTCCGATGGCTTGAAGAGGCTCAAATAAACGATGGCACCTAAGGTGAGCAGCGAAAGAGGGTAACGCTTAAGGTATTTCAGTATGTACTTTAGCATATTTCTACAGTATGTAACAATTCTGATGCCATAATTGCTCAGACAAGTCCTTATTTTTTGCAAAGGTACAACAAATTAGGAATAACAGGACAATACACTGCTGTTTTATATGGATTTAACAACTGCCCTTGCTGTAACAGCTGTTACAGCAAGGGCAGCACAGAAAATCAAAGAATTGATTTTAAATTACAGTTCCATAGTTCTGCAATCAGCTTGCTCTTACCACGAGATAACGTGTTACGCTCCAGAACAGTCTGTTGTCTATGATCTTCAATGTAAGCAGACCGTCCTCGTTCTCCACGATTGTATAAGAACCTTCGGGGTGGGTCGTGAGCACCTTGGCTTTCTTTGTACCAAGAGCGATATCACTTGTATTCCTGATGTCCACCTGTGTGAAGTTCTCCTTATTCACAGAAGCATCCTCCATGACATCACCTTTCTTGAAGAGGCCTGTGTTGGTAAGGATATTCTGCTCCTTGAGCTCCTTCTTGCTGCCGATAATATACCATGCAGCATTGAGGGCTGCATCCTGCGCAGCGATGGTGTTGTCGCTCTCGGCATTCTGTGCCACGAGATCCTCCTTGATGGCTGTGAGTGAAGCCACTGTCTCATCGAGCTCCGTAATGCGGATGTTCTTTGCTGCAAGCTCCTCCTGGAGGGCCTTCACCTCGTCGGCCTTCGCTGCAAGGTCCGCGGTAAGCGAAGCGACAGCCTTCTTTAACTGTGCGGACCTGTTGTTGCTTTTGTCAAGCTTAGACTGCAGCTCCTCGATCAGAGCCTTGTTCTCCTGCATTCTGCTCTGGATGAAAGCAAGGTCGGCCTTTATGTTCTCTCCAAAATCTGCCGGAGCATTCTCAAGAGAACCACTCTGCACAGCTATGCGATCCTCAGCCTCGTTTATCTTGCGAAATCCTTCCGACACCTCGTTGAATAGACCCATGAACTCATTTACCTCATTATTTGACTTGTTGAGCTCTATGTTCAGTGAGTCGACCCTTGCCGTAAGCTCCTCTTTACTTGGACCGTTGTTACATGATGCCAAAAATGCAACACCCAATGCCACCAAGGCTACTCTCTTTGTTCCACTTATGAAACCGTTCACATAGTTCTTTCTTTCAGTTGTCTTTTTCATGATTGTTGCTTTTAAATTTTATAATTAATCTATTTTCTGTTACCTGAAGGCAAGCGCCTACACTATATATGGTACAAAAAGCGTGCCAAAAAATCATATAATTTCATAAATTATTGAAAATCAATAATTAAAATTTTATTCCATATTCCAAAGAGTGTGGAAAAGTGTGGATTTATGTGGAACAATATGTGGAAATTTTCCACACTCATATGTATAAACGGCTACTCGAGACCATATATCTTGAGTTTATTATAGAGTGTCTTGCGGTCTATACCCAGAAGCACTGCCGCACGACTCTTGTTGTTTCCGGTGCGTTTCAAGGCATCGATTATACGGTTCTTCTCGTCCTGCTTGTCGAACAGCGGCCTTGTCACGTCAGCGGCGGATGGCTGTATGTCAAGGTCTGCTGCCGTTATGAAACCTCCCTGAGCCAAAAGTGTAGCACGCTTGACCACATTCTTGAGCTGGCGCAGATTACCGGGCCACGTGTATTCCTGTAGAAGAGCTGTCGCTTCTGCATCAAAGCCTACTAGCTCCCTACCCAGTTCACGGTTGGCATGGTCAAGGAAAAAGTTGGCAAAAAGCATTATATCCTGCTGACGCTCCTTGAGGGAGGGCATGCGCAAGGTGAACTCGTTGATGCGATGATACAGGTCCTCACGGAAAGTACCGTTCTCTATGGCAGCCTGGAGGTCCTCGTTTGTAGCGCACACCAAACGCACATCGACATCGATCTCTTTTGTAGAACCCACAGGGCGCACACGTCTCTCCTGCAGTGCACGCAGCAACTGCACCTGGACCTCATAACTGAGGTTACCTATCTCATCAAGGAAAAGCGTACCGCCGTCAGCCTCCACAAAAGCACCGGCCTTGTCGGTGACTGCACCCGTGAATGCCCCCTTGACATGACCGAAGAACTCCGATGCTGCAAGTTCCTTGGGTATGGCACCGCAGTCAATGGCAATGAATGGCTTATCACTGCGTTTGCTCAGCCTGTGTATGCGTTTGGCCACAAACTCCTTTCCTGTGCCGCTTGCCCCGCTTATGAGCACCGACATCGGTGTCGGGGCAACAAGGGAAACATAGTTGTAGAGTTGCCGTGCAGGCTCGCTCTTGCCTTCCATGAACTCATTGTAATCCGCTGCCACGGAGGGTGCAGTCCTGCCTTTTGATGCAGTGACAGGAGTGTATTCCTTGGGTTTTATGGCATCCTCTATCTTTTTGAGTAGTACGTCGGGATGGACTGGCTTCGACACATAGTCACATGCACCGTTTTTCATGGCATTCACCGCGCCTTGTATATCGGCATAACCCGTCATGATGATGATGGGTATAGACAGACTTTTCTCCTTGGTCCATCCAAGCAGGGATGTACCGTCACCGTCGGGCAGACGAAGATCAGAGAGTATCAGGTCAACACCTGCCTTGTCCAGCTCCTTGCATGCCGCACCCACACTACTTGCCGTGAATACATCGAAGCCCTTTCTCGCAAGCCATGTCCCCATCATGGTAGAGAAAGTCAAATCATCCTCAACTAACAATATACTTTTGGACATAATATCAATTTATAACTGATTCTTATTTAAATGCCTCGGCACCGGCAACAATCCTGTCCACGACACCAAGTATCAATATTATCTTTTCGTCAGCACCGGCAGGATATTCCTGTATACCGCGCCTTGACTCGAACCACTCGAGCTCTTCCTTTCCCTGGTTGGCACCAACCAGGGAGAAGACCGGAAGCAGCTGATGTGTCATCTGTGTCACCGTGGCAATATCCCTTTCCACCATTGCACTATGCAGGATATCCCTCTTTCTTCTGGTCTCGGCAATGAAGGTACCCATAATCTGTACCAAGGCGGCATCATCTGCAGCAAATGCTGTAAGCTGCTCAAAATCGAAACGCATTGCTGGTACCAGACCAGACAGCACATCAAGGAATGCCCTGCGTGTAAAAGGCTTATGCAGGCATGCAGCAAAGCCATGGTGCGAAAGCAACTCATTGTCCATGTCGCTCCTTGCCGTCATGGCTATCACCGGAATGCCGTCAAAGCCTGGCATACCATGCAGCTTTGCTATAAGCTCTATGCCATTCATGGCAGGCATCTGTATGTCTGTTACCACCACATCGAACCTTTTCTGTTGCAGATACAGGAAAAATTCATCGGGGTGCGTACAGCAGACAACCGAGACAGATGTCCCTTCAAGCAACGAGGCTGTCATCTCGAGCTGTAGCCTGTCATCATCTATGAGCAACAACTCAAAGGCAGGCACAGCATGGGGTTCATCCATGCCTGGCGCAACAGCAGTACCGCTGACACCGGAATACTCAACAGGCAGTGTCACATGGAATTCTGTTCCCTCACCCACACTGCTCTCAACCCTTATTGTGCCACCAAGAAGCTGCACGAGCTTGTTTGTTATGGCAAGACCAAGCCCGAAACCCTCCTTACCCTGAGCATTCGGCAGCCTCATGAACTCCTTATATATAAGTTCCTGCTCCTGTGGTGTCATTCCGCAACCGCTGTCGCGCACACTGAAACTAAGCATGCCGTCCCCACTCTCAGCAGTGAGCTGCACACCACCCTCCGAGGTAAACTTAAGAGCATTGCTAAGTAGATTTTCGGCCACTTGACGTATGCGCAGCGGGTCACCGACAAAAACAGCATCGAGGCCGTCATCTATGTTTCCCGAAAGGGTTAGCCCCTTCTCCGTTGCCTGCGGGAGGAAGCTGCCCAATATACCCCCGAAGAGCTCCTTTGCGTTGAAAGGAACCGACTGCTTCTCTATCTTGTCCGCGTCGAGCCTGTGGAAGTCAAGCAGCGAGGTGACAAGGCTAAGCAGATGATTGGCAGATCCCTGCATGTTATGCAGGTAGAAGCGCTGACGGTCACCTGTGGTTATATTGTCGAGCAGTTCCACATAACCAAGTATGGCCCCTACAGGAGATTTTATATCGTGCGTGATGGTGAGCATCAGCTTCTCCTTTGCATCTAGCAGTTCCTCTGCACGCCGCTTGGCATTCTCGAGCTCTGTACGATAATGGTTGCTACGTGTTATATCACGCCATATGAAATAGAGGAATACGGCAGCCAACAGAAGCGAGAGCAAGGCTATGCAGGATATTACAAGTACAATCCTGCGGCGTATCCGATCATTCCCGGCGCTCTGCTGCATAATATGCCTCCTGCTCTCATCCTCTATAGTATTGAGCAGTTGCTGTACCTTGCCGTTGAGTTGCAGACTGCTGTAACTGAGGCTCTGCATCTGCCAGTTGAGCTTGCGCATACGCTCTCTTTGGCTGTCCGATACACGAAGCTGCATATCCTTAAGTATATCGGCTATAGTGTCGGACAAGGCCAGTTCACCAGCAGGCACATAAGACGGTATCTCATATATTGTGTCATTTATAACTGTAGAATCGCTCGAGGATGGAGAAAAGACCTCACGCACACGCCTGAAGAAACTCTTGCGCTCACCAGGTACCTTGGTCGATGTTGTCTGAACGACAATCCTACCCTTCCCCGATTCCACAGCAGCAAGTGAATCCTGCAACAAAATCATGGCCTCTATCTCCTTACGGTATATGTCATCACTGTTGTCATTACGGATTATGGCCATGAGACTGCGCATGTTCTTGTCCTTCTGTGCCATTAGCATGGCAACAGTGTCAATACGGGCAAGTTGCAGGGTATCATCGGTCATGCGCCGCAGCGAGTCAATATAAACATCAGCATTAGACATGTTTTTCTTGTACTGACTATATTTTTCCACCTGCCCCACAGCGATGGTCTGCCCCACAATCTCGGCATGGTTAAGCTCATTTATTATCCCGTTCGTTATGCGCCGCCTTATGGCTATCTGACTGTCAAAGTCATCGCTGACGGTCATGCTCTGCACACCACGGTAGATGAACACCATGGTGACAACAAGCAGCAGCACAAGCAGCACAAAACCGGCCGTAACCTTATAACGTATGGACATTTTAACCATGTTTATCCTTTTGACAGGACAAAGTTATCATGATTGAATATATTGGCACCTATAATAATGTTAAAATTATAAAACCTTACGGCAACAAAGACAGATAATGCTAATTTTGCACAGAGTCATGACAAATGCCACAAACAAAACCATGAAGGACTACTTCTACTTTACCAAAGGACAACGCAGGGGGATAATAATGTTTATTATCATCATAGCTGTCATTATTGCCCTTAAATGGATGATATAAAAATCGCGTTATTTTTAAAAATACCACCATAATATGCTATTTTTGCAAATAATAGAAAAATGATAATATGAATACAGACTTCAATATACGCGGAAAGAACAGCGACAAGGAGTTTGAGAATGCCCTCAGGCCACTCTCCTTCCCCGACTTCAACGGACAGGAGAAAATCGTGAGCAACCTCAAGATTTTTGTCCAGGCTGCAAAGATGCGCGGCGAATCACTCGACCACGTGCTGCTGCACGGCCCCCCGGGACTGGGAAAGACCACACTCAGCAACATCATCGCCAATGAACTTGGTGTAGGCTTCAAGGTGACATCGGGCCCAGTGCTCGACAAGCCGGGAGACCTTGCAGGTATCCTCACATCATTAGAGCCCAACGACGTGCTCTTCATCGATGAGATACACCGCCTGTCGCCCATTGTCGAGGAGTACCTCTATTCGGCCATGGAGGATTACCGCATTGACATCCTCATTGACAAAGGACCGTCGGCCCGCTCGATACAGATTGACCTTAGCCCGTTCACACTCATCGGTGCCACCACACGCAGCGGACTGCTCACAGCCCCGTTGCGCGCACGCTTCGGCATAAACATGCACCTTGAATACTACGACAGCAAGACACTGGCAGGCATCATCAGCCGCTCGGCACAGATTCTTGGTGTGACATTCGACGAGGAGGCCACATACGAGATTGCACGCCGCAGCCGCGGAACGCCACGTATTGCCAACGCACTGCTGCGCCGTGTGCGCGACTTTGCACAGGTGATGGGTAACGGACACATAACGAACTCGATTGCAAAGTTGGCCCTTGAGGCATTGAACATTGACAAGTACGGACTCGATGAGATTGACAACAAGATATTGTGTACAATCATCGACAAGTTCAAAGGTGGTCCTGTGGGAATAGGAACAATCGCCACAGCATTGAGCGAGGATACCGGAACCATAGAGGAGGTGTACGAGCCTTACCTCATAAAGGAAGGCTTCATCAAGCGTACCCCACGCGGACGCGAGGTGACCGACCTTGCATACAAGCACCTGGGACGCAGCCGCTACAACAACGGCGAACAGGGAACGCTGTTTTAAACGGATATAGAAATTGTAAACCGTTAATAAAACCGGGAATAAAACCGGGAATAAAACCGGGAATTAATAAAAAGATAAAATACAAGGCTTGCGAAACTCTAAAAACCGCAGTTTACTTAGCGTAAATGAGGATTTTTAGAGTTTTGTATAACGCAGTAGTTTGCTTTTTATTAATTTCCCCTAATTGCAAAATATAACCTATGGGTAAACTACAATCCTTAGCAAAAGACACAGCAATATACGGCCTCAGCAGTATAATAGGCCGCTTCCTGAACTATCTGCTGGTGCCGCTCTACACTGCAAAGATGAGTGTGGAGAGCGGTAACTACGGTGTTGTAACAAACGTTTATGCATGGACTGCAATATTGCTGGTGTTGCTCACATTCGGCTTTGAGACAACATTCTTCCGCTTCGCAAGCAAGGAGAATGCCGACATCAAGAGAGTGTTCTCGATGTCGATGCAGGTTGTAGGCTCGCTGTGCGCAGTGTTCCTGCTTGCAGTATTTATGTTCCTGCCCGGTATTTCAGAGACATTGGGATATGCAGCCAACCCGGAGTTCATTGGAATGATGGCCGTTGTTGTGGCACTTGACGCATTGCAGGCAATACCTTTCGGACTGCTCAGGTTGCAGAAGCGCCCGCTCAAATTCGCCGCGCTGAAGCTGCTGTTCATTGGAATGAACATAGCAATGAACCTGTTCGCCTTTGTTGCCCTACCCTACCTTGCCGCTGAAATACCCGACACGTTCGCACGCTTCTACGACCCGCACAACCAGGCATTCTACGTGTTCTTCATCAATCTGCTGTGCACATCGTCAATAACATTCTTCTTTATACCGGAGCTAAGAATGTTCCGTTTCACGGCCGACAAGACACTGCTCAAGAGCATGCTCAGCTACTCATGGCCGCTGCTGCTGTTGGGAATAGCCGGAATATTGAACCTGAATGCCGACAAGATAATATACACCTGGCTGGTACCCGGAAAGCAAGGAATTGTTGACCTCAGTATTTACGGAGCATCGGTAAAGGTCGCGGCCATAATGGCAATGCTCATGCAGGCATTCCGTTATGCCTACGAGCCGTTCGTGTTCGGCAACAGCAAGGAGAAAGAGAGCAAGAAGCTGTATGCCGACGCAATGAAATATTTCATAGTAGTTGCAATGATTGCGTTCCTGTGCGTCGTATTCTACATGGATATCCTGCGTTATATCATAAGCCCCAACTATTGGGAAGGACTTAAGGTTGTACCCATTGTAATGGCAGCCGAGATATTTATGGGAATATATTTCAACCTCTCGTTCTGGTACAAGCTCAACGACGAGACATACTGGGGTGCCATTTTCTCATTCATAGGCTGTGCTGTGCTCTTTGCCATGAACATACTGTTGGTACCGAAGTACGGCTACATCGCCTGCGCCTGGGCTTCGTTTGCCGGGTACTTCACGGCAATGACACTCTCCTACATTGTGGGACAGAAACGCAATGCAATAAACTATGACCTCAAGAACATATTTTCATATGTAGCTGTATTCGTGTGTCTCTTCACCATATCAACCCTCCTGCCATTCGACAACAGCCTTGTAAAGATGGGATGCAACACTGTTCTGTTGGCACTATATCTGGGATTCGTATTCCTGAATATAAAGAAAGAGAGAAGAAAAAAGAAATAAAATATATCTGTCGTGACAAGTGGAATATACGGCACATGGAGTACCGAAGAACTGTTCATAGGAAACGAATGGGTGAAGGCAATCGATTGTAATGTGAACATGACCACAACTTTCGCTCCCGACGGGAAATATACCGAAAAGAGCATAACACCCGACGGATATGAGATTACAAACTCGGGAATCTTTACAATAGACGGCAACAGTATAAAAGCAACTGACGGCGATGAAGAGATATGCAGCATATCCATTATAGCGGTGGAAAAGGAGAATGCCGAATTCCTTGTGTCATTCGACAACGGCAAGAGAGAGGTAAGGATAAAGAGTCTTTTGAAAACCGCAGAACAGAAGTGACGACGGCATATCTGTTGCCGACCCGATAGGTAAGGCATTCTCAGAATGGCATGCAATACAGTTATGTCTATTATTGAATTTTATAAAAAATAATTTGCCATGAACAGATACGTATTCATAATACTGGCAGCATTCATCCATTTCAGCAATGCAATAGGCCAAGAAGTTGAATTGGTTCTGCCCGATGAACTTTACCTTACGGAAAGCGACGGTTGGGCAGGCACGCACAAAGGATGGGAGATACAGGAAAAACTGATTGGAAGTTCATCGGTTGAGGAACTTGATTCAATGGCACGACATGCTGAAAAGCCGGCTACAAGAGCATTAGCTTTCGGTGCATTGATGGCAAACGATGAACACAAAAGCAGATGTTATGATATTCTGCTCACAAAACTCTGGGATAAGGATACATTATTGATGGTGAGCTTTGATGTTTATATTGAGGAGAACGTTGCTCAATATATGCTAAATCTAATAGTACAAGATTCAATGCTTACCGAAAGAGAGATACACACTCTCGACAGCATAATTGTATTCTGCAATGGAATGGAACATTTGGACAAGTCATGGCCAATATCAAGGCTAATGGAAACAGAAGATATTTACGAAAGAACAAAGGAATTGTACTTGAATGGAGAATCTTATCTTTTGCCGTTTCTTGCCGAATACCAAAATCCGAAGGATACTTTATTGATAATTGAAGCTTTACGCGAATATAACATTGGACTGGACAACGAAGGTGTAAAAAAAAGGAAAAATGGAAGGACCAATGATGCACTTATTGCTGTTGCCATATGGAGGGATAAAGCTTTCATTCCCTTTATTGAAGAGATAAGGAATTATGAAACCAAAAGAAATTATCTGGACTACTTCCGTATTAAAGCATTGTTCATGGCTGTAATGGCATACGACAATAAATGGGCATATAACTTCATAGAAGAGACATTTAAAAAAGTTAAACAGAAACATCAGATATATTACCAAGAAGAACTCTACAAAGCCTTCTACCAAGGATACAGTATAGAGCGTTTCCTTCCTTTGATAAATAAATACGGTAAAAAACCAAGATTAGGATTTTTTTGAAACAATAGGGAATCTTGTTTATAATAATATGTATCCTATTGCTATTATGAAGTATCCCGACCGACTTTGAAGTGATCTTGAATTCAGGGCTCAACGTAAAAAGTTGAGGGGTACAAAATAAATGTTTATTTTTGCTGTCAAC
>CALCYA010000035.1 GCA_937906165.1 uncultured Bacteroidales bacterium
TATTCCAGCCACGGAGTGCACCCTCGGCGCGCAGGAAGTCAACCTCGGCCCACTTTACGAAATACAATGGAGGCAACGAACCGCTCATTACGCCGTTGTCAAATGTAGAATATGCCTGACGCTTGTTGAGTGCATATGTCTGGCCGTCACCGACAAGAGTACCTGCGCGGATACCTACGATGCGTGTGCCTGATGCCAATACCTCACCGGTCTTGCTGTTTGGAATGTCGTTGCTGTTAGGCAGGAACAGATACTTTGTGTATGGGTGGTCAAGGCTCATCAAAAGGCTCTCGAACGATGCACAAAGACGGAGGTCACCCCAACTGTTCGCAATGTCGACAAGTGGGTGCGTGAAACCGCTGATGATAGGGAAGAGGCCCTGCTGCTCGTCTGCATTCTCAACAACGCCTGACGCTACAGCCTCCTCGGCCCAGCGCTGTGCTGTTTCCGGCTCTACCTTTACAATGTGCATAGCCATACGCAACTTCAATGAGTTGGCAAGCTTGATGTATGAGTTCATACTCATGCCGCCATAAAGCATACTGCGGCTTGTCTGGCAGTAGCGCATCATGAGGTTCTCTATCTGTGCCTTGTACCAGTCGGGACGTGTCTCGTAGTTCTTGAGGCAGGCAACAATGTTGTCAAGGTTCTCTACAATACCGTAGTAGATAGTCCTCATATCGTCGTATCTCTTTGGCTGAATGTAGTTCCTTTTGTCTTCGAGATATGTGAACGGACCCGAGAGGTCGGCATGCTCCTGTGCTACAACGCAGTAGTAAAGCAGGTTTATAGCTTTCATTTCGGGAATGGAGTCTACCATAGGGTGAAAAAGCAGTGGAACAAAAGCCTCTTTAGCCATGGTATATGCATTGCGAGGGGTGCCGTTGAATTCTGCCGATAAGTCGTACGTCGATGTATGTGTGCCATACATAAAATACTTATGTGGTATAGTGAAGTACTGTGCATAGAGATCGGGACCATACGAATATTGGCCTTGATATGCGTGTGCCGCAGGCATACCGCCCTCCTTACCGCCACGGATGTTGTACTGTCCGCTGAGTGTCTGTCCCAAGTAACCGAACCTCTCAAGTGTATCGATCGCAGCCTTTACACCTTCTTGGGTAGGCTGAATCTTATATGCGTCGGGTGATATGTTGATATTTCGGTATGCATGTATCTCTTCCTTGATGCTGAAGAAGACAGAATCTATGATACTGATGTTGAATGGAACTACAGAACCGTCCTTCAACTGTATATTCATTATCTCATGATAGACTGTATCGGCCTTCTCGCTTTGTGCCATCGACTGTGCGGTGATAATCAGGACCGCAACAATGCATAATGCTATCCTTTTCATTTATCTGTAGATTTTGAATGTATGTTTCCCGTTTATGCTTATGAAATATATCCCTTTATCGAGTCCGTTCAATGAAACCCTTATAGTCTCACCTTCGTTTGTGATATCTGTCGGGCAAACTTTTCCTGTTATATCATATACATGTAGGTAACTGTTTTCGTCTGCTCCTTCCACAAGAAGGTAATCCTTATTGGTGTATATGAACCTCACATTGTCTGCCTCCTGACCAATTGGGGGAATGTCTGTTGTCTCTTCGGTAAAATAGTATTTTAGGATATCGGTTATCGGGTACGACGCATATATGTCGCTGTTCTCGACTGTCATCTCTCCGTTCTCGAATTTCAACACAGGTTTCTCTTTCAAGGAATATGTGTGGCTCTTTGAATCCCTCATCTCTATTACCAGATGGGAATCTGCATATATCGGCAAGGTGAATGCAACGAGAAGTAAAAATATGGTTTTTCTCATATTGGGTCTTGGTTTTTACTATTATGTTGAAGCTACGGAAACAAATATAGTGTATTGTTGCTTTTTAACCAATGGTAAAAGGGAATATTGTCATTTCATGCAATTATACTATTCCACAACAATATATTGT
>CALCYA010000036.1 GCA_937906165.1 uncultured Bacteroidales bacterium
CTTTTCCTAAATCACTCAACTTTTTGATTAGCCCCCAGAATTTGCAGGTGAGCCGCGACTGCGTCGATTACGAGTCCAGTACGCACCGCAAAAGAGTTCCAAAGAAATTTGGGACTCTTTTTTGCTTTATATCCCTTTAAGCCCTATCTTTGAATCCAAATGGTTCATTACGATGCAACACACAGAACAGCCTAAAAGAATTTCATACCTTGATGCATTGAGAGGGTTCACAATGATATTGGTAGTCGTTTCGCACGTAGCGAAGTTTCTTGACGTAGAGACACTTTCGCCGGGCAGCTTCCATTACTATTTCAACCACTTCCGCATGCCACTTTTCTTTTTCATAAGCGGATTCGTCTTTTACAAGGCCGGTTTTGTATGGAACAGGGTAAACATAAAGAAATTCCTATGCAAGAAAGTCACGGTACAGGTCATCTCTCCGCTCATATTCCTTGCATGTTATGTACATTATATGCATTTTTCCCTTTGGGAATCTCTTGTAGATAACTTCAAAGCCGGATATTGGTTCACATTCACCCTATTCGAATATTTCCTGCTGTATATAGCAACAAGGAAGATATCCGACATCTTCGGTGCCGGAGAGAACAAAGCCATCATAACAATGTTTCTTATCGGCTTGTTTTTTTACTTTTTCCCAAAACAATGGTTGTGTTCGGAAAGCTTGCCTCCATTCGTATCAGACACACTTGGGCTCCTTGGTGCAACCCGTATGATGTATTTCATGTTTTTTGTATCGGGAGCATGGGTGAGGAAGAACTTTGCCTCCGCCGAAAAAATTCTGGACAAATCATACCTGACAACATTCGCTGTCATAATATTCTTTGTTACAAGCATATTCTTTGACATGCACTCTTTCAATCCTTATTTACAGAAAATCACCGGTCTGTTGTTATCTCTGTGCGGAATAACAATCATATTCAGCCTTTTCAGGAAACACGAGTCTTTCTTCTCAACAGACAACCCAGCGTCTTCGCTATTGAAGTTCATAGGCAGAAGAACCCTCGACATATATTTGCTGCACAGTTTCTTCATAAACTTCAGACTGCCGGAGCAATTGCTCTCCATCATCTACGATAATCCATTATTGGAATTTGCAATATCGCTTCTATTGACTGCAATAACAATAACAGCTTGCCTTGCCGTAAGCGCTGCACTGAGAACCAGCAATGCCTTGGCACACTTCCTTTTTGGCGCACAGAAACGGCCATAAAACGACAACCATTCAGTTACACCCCGAGACTTTGTTGTTCATACACTATCTGGGGTCAGTTACATTTAGAGATCTTATGCTTGTGTATCACGAAGTAAAAGTATAGATACATAAAAATCAGGGCCGCACAAATGTGCGGCCCTGATTAATTATCATAGGCAATTTATCAATCCTTCATCTTAGCCTTTATGAACTCACGGTTCAGGCGAGCGATGTTGCTGATTGAAACGCACTTTGGACACTCGGCCTCGCAAGCACGGGTATTGGTACAGTTACCGAAGCCCAGCTCGTCCATCTTGGCAACCATTGCCTTAACGCGCTTCTTGGCCTCAACCTTACCCTGTGGCAACAATGCGAACTGGCTGACCTTAGCCGATACGAACAACATTGCAGAACCGTTCTTACAAGCAGCTACACAAGCACCGCAACCGATACAAGCCGCTGCATCCATAGCCTCCTCGGCGATATCCTTGCCGATGGGGATTGCGTTAGCGTCGGGCATACCACCGGTGTTGATGGATACGTAACCGCCTGCCTGCTGTATCTTGTCGAACGCTGTACGGTCGACCATAAGGTCACGGATTACAGGGAAGCCGGCAGAGCGCCATGGCTCAACAGTGATTGTGTCACCGTCCTTGAAACGGCGCATGTACAACTGGCAAGTTGTAGCACCTGTTGCAGGACCGTGGGGATGACCGTTCACGTAGAGTGAGCACATACCGCAGATACCCTCGCGGCAGTCGTGGTCGAACACGATTGGCTCCTTGTTCTCATTTACCAACTGCTCGTTAAGGATATCGAGCATCTCAAGGAATGATGTATCGCCAGGAATGTCTTTCATCTGATAGGTCTCGAATGCACCCTTAGCCTTAGGACCTCTCTGACGCCATACCTTCAATGTAAAACTTATATTTTTGTCCATTGTTTACAGATTTAAAGATAATTAGTTCTTGTAGTTACGCTGCTGTACCTTGATGTACTGATAGTTGAGGTCCTCTTTGATGAGTTCTGGCTCCTGACCCTGGCCGGTATACTTCCAGCAAGCTACGTAAGAGTAGTTCTCATCGTCGCGCTTAGCCTCACCTTCCTCAGTCTGGTGCTCCTCACGGAAGTGACCACCGCAAGACTCCTCACGGTTGAGGGCGTCGTATGCCATCAAGCGGCCGATCTCGATGAAGTCGAGCAGACGGAGAGCCTTCTCGAGCTCGATGTTGAGAGTGTCAGCCTCACCCGGGATACGGAGGTCGCTCCAGAAGATCTTCTCTACGCGGTCAATCTCCTTGAGAGCCTTCTCAAGAGACTCCTTGGTACGTGCCATACCGACATTGTCCCACATTACAAGACCCAACTCCTTGTGGATAGAGTCTACGCTGCGTGTACCCTTGATTGCCATGAGCTTTGCAATCTTCTCGTTGACAGCCTTCTCGGCAGCAACGAACTCAGGAGCATCAGTGCTGAAGCGTGGAACCTGAATCTGGTCGGCAAGGTAGTTCTGGATTGTGTAAGGAAGCACGAAGTAACCGTCGGCAAGACCCTGCATGAGGGCAGAAGCACCGAGGCGGTTTGCACCGTGGTCGCTGAAGTTAGCCTCACCGATAGCGAACAGGCCAGGGATTGATGTCTGGAGCTCGTAGTCAACCCAGATACCACCCATTGTGTAGTGGATAGCGGGGAAGATCATCATTGGCTCCTTGTATGGGTTTGTATCGGCAATCTCCTCGTACATGTCGAAGAGGTTACCGTAGCGCTGACGTACTACATCCTCACCAAGACGCTGGATAGCATACTTGAAGTCAAGGAACACGGCAAGACCTGTGTTGTTCACGCCGAAGCCCTTGTCACAACGCTCTTTTGCAGCGCGTGAAGCAACGTCACGTGGAACGAGGTTACCGAACGCAGGATAACGGCGCTCGAGGTAGAAGTCACGGTCCTCGTCAGGGATATCGTTAGGATGCTTCTTTCCTGCCTGGAGAGCCTTTGCATCCTCAAGTTTCTTTGGAACCCAGATGCGTCCGTCGTTACGGAGAGACTCAGACATAAGAGTAAGCTTAGACTGCTTGTCACCGTGAACAGGAATACATGTGGGGTGAATCTGTGCATAGCATGGGTTAGCGAACCAAGCACCCTTGCGGTAGCACTGCAGAGCTGCAGAACCGTTGCTGCCCATAGCATTTGTAGAAAGGAAGTAGGTGTTACCGTAACCACCGGTACCTATAACCACAGCGTGAGCCGAGAAGCGCTCTACCTTACCTGTAACAAGGTTACGTGCGATGATACCGCGTGCACGGCCGTCGATAACTACAACGTCGAGCATCTCGTAACGTGTGTACAGCTTTACAGTACCCTGGTTAACCTGGTAGTTGAGTGCAGAGTAAGCACCGAGAAGGAGCTGCTGACCGGTCTGGCCGCGGGCATAGAATGTACGCGATACCTGAGCACCACCGAATGAACGGTTGGCAAGCAGACCGCCGTACTCACGTGCGAAAGGAACACACTGTGCCACGCACTGGTCGATGATAGCACCTGAAACCTCGGCAAGACGGTGAACGTTGGCCTCACGTGCACGGTAATCACCACCCTTGATTGTATCGTAGAAGAGACGGTAAACAGAGTCACCATCGTTCTGATAGTTCTTTGCAGCATTGATACCACCCTGTGCTGCGATAGAGTGAGCACGGCGTGGAGAATCCTGGATACAGAAATTAAGCACGTTGAAACCCATAGCACCGAGTGATGCGGCAGCAGAAGCACCTGCAAGACCTGTACCTACAACGATGATATCCAACTTACGCTTGTTGGCAGGGTTCACCAATTTCTGATGCGCCTTATAGTTAGTCCATTTTTCAGCCAATGGGCCTTCGGGAATTTTAGAATCCACTTTTACTGAACTTATTTTAGCCATAATATATGATTTTATAATTTACGAAAAATTGATATTAGCAGCAAGCTGCACCCGCCAAAGTAATCTTACCAAGAGCGCCCAAGCCGAAGAAACCGGCTACAACAACTACAAGGAAGCCAAGGATAATGATTGTTGCCAACACATTGCTGATAGTCTTCCAACGGCAGATCCATACGTTGTTGTTTGCACCGAGAGTCTGCATTGCACTCCATATACCGTGAGTGAGGTGGAACCAGAGGGCAGCCAACCAAACCACATAGAGAGCTGCATAAATAGGGCAGCTGAATGTGCTTGCAATGTAGTATGAGCCATTGGCAACATTCTCCATTGTAACAGCGTCAACGTGCATACCCATCATGTGCAATACCTCGGGCAACTGCATCTTAGCCCAGAAGTTGAAGAGGTGAAGACCGATACCAAGAATAACGATGATACCCAGAACAAGCATGTTCTGAGATGCCCATGTTACGTTCTTCGGTCTCTCGGAAACAGCATAGCGCTGTGAACCGCGGGCCTTTCTGTTCTGCAATGTAAGGATGAAAGCATAGACAAAGTGCAGTACAACAAGAGCAGCAAGACCTGCTGTTCCCACCAATGCATACCAGTTAGCTCCCAAGAACTCACAAATAGCGTTGTAACCATCGGTGCTGATGATAGCAACCAAGTTCATTGACATGTGGAAAAGAAGGAAGAGCACCAGGGCTGCACCTGTAACACTCATTACTACCTTTCTTCCCACAGAAGATTTAAATAACCACATAATGAATTGATATTAAATTAAAATAAATAAATAGTTCGTTCAAAAATGGCCTATGCACACTATTGTATATAACAAACCGGTGCATACAAGTGAAATGCAAAAACCATCTTTTGCATTTCGCAACGGATGATGCCCAATTATGCACATAACCCAATTTGTCACAAAAATAAACCTTTTTTTATAAAAAACACAAAAAGGCAAAATAATTTTAGGTTTTATCGCTGTTTTACCGTTTTAACATTGTTCTTATAACAAAGCCAGGCAGGGTTTGTGTCGGCGCAAAATCCCATAAAGATTAAAGCGCATATGTGATCACGGAAAAGATTATTGTAAAAAACTTTGCATTAAAAGAGTCATTTGCTACATTTGCAGTAATTAGGTGTAGAACGGCCCTGACAGATTTGCTGCCCCGTTTGTAGGGGCAGTACCGTTGTGACCGCACAAAACAGCAGCGCACATTGTCATCCCGAGTGAGCAAAGCGACGAAATCCGCAGGGTTCGACAATGCTGCGATTAAGCAAGCGAGATACAAGTTTACTTTAATCTCA
>CALCYA010000037.1 GCA_937906165.1 uncultured Bacteroidales bacterium
TTTAATGTTTTGTCTGTGTTAAAAAGATATTCCCCCTATAGTTTGCAGGTGAACCCTTTTTTTCTCTGGTTTTCTTCGGATTTCTTTTTTGCTTCAAGTACCTACAACACGAAAAGGCTGGATTTGCATCCAGCCTCCTGTTCGGTAAATATAATGTTTTGAAATTTAGGCTAACTTAGCGATTCTTGCGCACAAACCTGACTTGAGGTTTGCAGCCTTGTTTTTGTGGATAAGACCACGTTTAGCCATTCTGTCAAGCATCTTCTGCACCTCAGGGAACTTGGCCAAAGCCTCGTTCTTATCTGTAATAGCGCGGAGACCGCGAACTGCAGAACGCATGTTTTTACCAAAATAACGATTCTGAAGATTTCTCTTCTCAGTCTGTCTGATTCTCTTAAGTGATGATTTGTGGTTTGCCATCTCTTTATAAATGTTTTTAGTTTTAATTGTAGCCCATAGGGGAATCGAACCCCTCTTTCAAGAATGAAAATCTTGCGTCCTAGCCGATAGACGAATGGGCCTGACCTTGCCAAAACCCCTTTTGAGGGTATCCAAACAGTGTATGGTGGCTAAAGCGAATGCAAAGGTAAAACCTTTTTTTGAATTGACAAAGGATTTGCGGGATTTTTTGTAAATTTGCCTCCAGCAAGGAGTTAATGTAATAGGTTTATGGTTGAAAAATTCGAAGGAATTGTACTGAGGACGTTAAAATATAGCGACAATCTGATGATTGCCGATATATATACCCGCTCGCGCGGACGTCTCTCTTTCCTTGTCCCTGTGTCGCACAGCAAGCGAAGCCGTGTGCGCAGCGTACTCTTCCAGCCTCTTTCAATGCTCTCTTTTACAGCCTCTTATAAGAGCGGAAAATCCTTTTCGCGCATCTCCGAGGTACAACCCTACCAGATGTACTCTTCCATAGGCTGCGACGTTGTGAAATCGTCAATTGCGCTTTACCTGTCTGAGCTGCTCACCTACTCGTTGCGCGAGGAGGGCGGTGACGAGTCTCTGTTCAATTTCCTAGACCGTTCTTTCACTCTCTTCGACAATCTCGAGAACGGTTTTGCCGATTTTCATCTTGTGTTTATGGTGCAACTGCTGCGCTATCTTGGAATATATCCTAACATCGAGGATTACACCCAACGGAGCTACATTGACCTAAGGCAGGGGTGCGCAGTCAATGAACATCCTCTGCACGGTGACTTCCTGTTGCCGCAGGATGCAGTTCATTTTGTAGGGCTGCTGCAGACGGGTTACGATACTATGCACCGCCTCTCTTTAAACAGAGGATTGCGGGGTATGTACCTCGCAATCCTGTCCGACTATTACCGTCTGCATATCCCCGATTTCCCGCAATTGAGGTCGGCCGAGGTGCTGCGCGAACTGTTCGATTAGTTGTTGAGCAGCTGCTTGACGATAGTTGATATTACTCTGCCTTCGGCTTTTCCGGCAAGCTGTTTTGTGGCAACGCCCATAACCTTGCCCATGTCCTGTGGTCCTGCAGCACCTGTCTGTGCAATAATCTCCTTCAGGGCTGCCGCAATCTCCTCCTCGCTCATCTGCTTGGGGAGGTATTTCTCCATGACTGCAACCTGTGCCAGTTCCTCTGCTGCAAGCTCCGGACGGTTTTGGCTGCTGTAGAGCTCTGCCGACTCCTTGCCCTGTTTTGCAAGTTTCTGTATGAGCTTTATTGCTGTCTCGTCGCTTACGGTGTCGTTTGCACCCGGTGCTGTCTTTGCCTCAAGAAGAACCTTCTTGATGTTGCGGAGGGTGTCGAGGGCTACCTTGTCCTTTGCCTTCATGGCCTCCTTGATGTCATTGCTGATAATGTCAAAAAGTTCCATATTATTCTTCGTTTTCTGTATTGTTGTCATCATTGTTTTCTGCGGGTTCAGTCTCTCTGTTCTCTTCAACAGCGTCTGTATCCTCATGTTCGGGAGACTCCTCCTTTGGCAGTGCGCCTACAATATTCATAATCTTCTCCAGCTCCATGGCGCTGCGCTTGTATGTGGGCGAGTTGTCGAGAGCCTCAAGGAACTCGTCATTGTACATCTCATCACCTTTGAAGATGTATACCTTGTACTCGGGCTTGTAGAAGACGCCTAACATCTGGTCGAGCTTCTTGTTCTCCTGGTCGCGTTTTTCCTGCTCCTCGCGTGAAATCTGCTCTTCCTTTTCCTGCTCCTTCTTTATCACAGGCTCCATGCCGGGGATGTCTTTCATGCCGAATCCTGTAGCGAGCACGGTAACCTTTACGGCACCCTCTTCAAGATTGTGGTCCTTGCTGTAACCCCAGATGAGCTCAATATCTTCTTCCTTGAACTGCGCCATGAACGACTCTACCTCGGCCATCTCCTCAATGCGTATGGGGTCGTTGGGGTTCTCGTATATATTGAAGAGGATTTTCTTAGACTTGTATATGTCGTTGTCGTTGAGCAGAGGAGAGTGCAGTGCACTGCGGAAAGCGCGTGAAACGCGCATATCGCCCTTCTCGATGCCATAGCTCATGATTGCAACTCCGCCGTCCTTGAGAATCTTCCTCACATCGCGGAAGTCAAGGTTGATGGTACCGCGTGCTGTGATAATCTCGGCAATACTTTTTGTGGCTGTTGTCAGCACGTCATCGACAAGGTGGAATCCCTCTGTGACGTTCAGTTTCGGGAACATATCAATAAGGCGCTGGTTATTGATTACCAGCAATGCGTCGACATGCTTCGATATCTCTATTACACCCTTGAGTGCCTGCTTTATCTTTCCGGTCATCTCGAACTTGAAAGGTATTGTAACGATACCTACGGTGAGAATACCCAGGTTCTTGGCAATCTCGGCCACTACAGGTGCTGCACCGGTACCGGTACCGCCGCCCATTCCGGCAGTGATGAATGCCATCTTTGTGCCGTCGTTGAAAAGACGCTCAATCTCCTCACGGCTCTCCTCGGCAGCCTTGCGGGCCACTTCGGGGTCGTTGCCGGCGCCAAGTCCTTCGGTTATCTCAAGTCCCAACTGCACCTTCTTGGGGATGGGTGAGTTCTGCATTGCCTGCATATCGGTGTTACATACCGCAAATGATACATTGTGTATGCCCTTGCGGTACATATTTTGTACGGCATTGCTGCCACCGCCACCTACACCGACAACCTTTATTATTCTTGGACACTCGGTGGGTATTGCAAAAGGTAATATTTTCTTTACCGGTTCTTCCATATTCGTACTGTTTTGTATCATCTGTTACTCTTCGTCTCTGTTTATCTCGTCATTCTCATCCTCGCTTGTGGCATCATCTATGAATGTCCTGAAGAGGTTGCCTATTCCTTTCCAGGCTTTCTCTCTCTTCTCTTTCTTCTTTCTGTTCTTCTCCTCTTTCTCCTTCTTCTTACGTTCTTCCTCTTCTTTTCTTTTTCTTTCCTTCTCCTCTTCCTCTCTTCTCCTTCTCTCCTCCTCTTCAGGGTCAACTATCGCATTTTCTTCCTCGGGAGCGGTGTCGTTGCCACTCATTGCATCGGCTGAGAAAAGTTCTCCTGCAGCTGCCGCCTGTTCGTATTTGACCTTTTCGCAACAGTTCTCCTTGCCCTGGTTCAGCAGGCCGTAGAGCGCAGTGGTGAATATACCGAAAGTGTTCACGCCTGGCTTGCACTCGAATGCCAGTTGCGGGTCGGCGACAATGCTTGTCTTGAAGTTGGGCAGATACTCCTCGAACAGGAGAGTGAGGTTCTTTAGCTTTGAACCACCACCTGTGAAAATGATATTGTGTATCATCTCTCCCGATTCCTCTATCTGGTACTTTACATTCTGTAGAATCTCACCCATACGTGCGTTGATGACATTGTTGAGGGTCTCGTTGTCGACGGGCTCCTTCTCGCCTGTCTGTGCCTTGTATCCGCGTGTTATCTTTATGACTTCAGCCTCGTCGTATGATATCTGCTCGGCACAGAGGTCGCGGGTTATGTTGTTGCTACCTAACGGAAGCACCTTTAGCATACGCAGGTTGTCGTTGTTGTATATTGCGATGGTAGTTGTGTCGGCGCCGATGTTCACGAGTGCGCATCCGTTGCGGCGCGAATCCTTTGTGAGCAGTATGTCGGCATCCATGCGTGCAGCAATGAAGCTGTCCTCAATCTCAACGTTCGCCTGATTGAAACTCTCGTTCAGCTGTTCAAGCAACTGCTTCTTTATCACAATATTGAGGTAGTATCCTTCTATTGTCATAGCAGGTGCTCCTACAGGGTTGTTGTCGGTCTTGCCGTCAACCTTGTATTCCTGCGTGATGACCTGCACTTTGGAGTAGCCCTCGGGAACCTGGAACCTCTCGTCGTTCTCAAGCTCCATCTCTTTGATGATGTCCGAGGTTATCTTCGTATATGTGTCGAAGCCACGTGTTATCTTTGACTGTATGCTGTGTATAGTCAATCCCGCAAGGGAAACATATGCCTTCTTTATCATTATCTCCTGCTTGTTGTCATCCGTGAGGTTGGACTCGAGATTGTTTATTATGGATGTGATGGCTTCGCTTGTCTTGTCGACGTTGCGCACTACACCTTTCGATATGTATCCGTCGACACGGGTACTTGCAGTTGCAATAATCTTCATCCCGTTGTATGTCTCGATACCTACAGCACCGGTAACCTTTGACGAACTCAGTTCAATTGCTACAATGTAATTGGTCTGTCCCATATTATCTCTATTTATTCTTTTCCTTTTTTGTGCATATAACCTTGTCGTTGAACTCGATGTTCAGTTTCTCATACTTATCCCACCCCACAGTGTTGAGTCCTTTCGAGTAGAAGGTGAATAGTTTCTCTAATTTCTCTGCAATATTCTCGGCCTTGCCGAACTCTATTATGTGATTGCCGACACGAGGAACCAGAATGATGTTCCCGTCCTGACCAAAATGTATCTGTTCGGTCTGGGCTTTCCAGAAACTGCTGCCGTATATAGCACAGGCGATGTCCCTTAGGGAGGTCGTCTGCATCTCTTCGCTTATGTATCCCGATGCAACCGGCAAGTGGAGCGCTTTGTGTACGCCGGTAATCATGCTGCCGTCGGAGTCTATGTAATATTCGTTGCCGGTATTGTCATTGACCTTCAATATCGGTAACTTGCAGTCAATTTCAATGGCAATGTACCTGTCGGTTGTCTTGTATACCTGACACTCTTTAACTAAAGAGATGTCACCTATACACTTTTCTATCACCGTACATCTTATACTGTCCAGAATGTTTCCGGTCGG
The DNA here is from genome assembly GCA_937906165.1 of uncultured Bacteroidales bacterium. Taxonomy (GTDB): domain Bacteria; phylum Bacteroidota; class Bacteroidia; order Bacteroidales; family Bacteroidaceae; genus HGM04593. Next base: position 5,228 of record CALCYA010000037.1, read on the forward strand.
GTTAAGCCCCTCCTTGTCGAGGAGCTCAATTATATTTTCGTCGCTCAGGTTGCCGCTTTCGTCATTTTCCACGGTTATGAACACCCCCTTACACTTGTTTCTGTCGGGGATGTTGGGTATGATGACCATTGCAAAAAGCATGTATCCGGCCAGGATTGCAAGGAATGTGTATGTAAGAATCTTCTTCAGCATTCAGAAGCTATTTAAATATAATCAATGTAGATGTAATTATCTGTTCAAAAGTATCTCTTTCATTTTCGGTACTTCGTTCTCTATGTCTCCTGCGCCAAGTGACACAAGCACCTCGATGTCCTCTTTCTCCTCTTCAACAACCTTCAGTACATCGGCACGGCTACACATCCTCTTCTCCACCTTCGCATCCAGACAGTCATAGATAAGTTTGCTTGTCACTCCGGGGATAGGCTCCTCGCGTGCAGGGTATATGTCCACAAGTATTACCTTGTCAAAGAGCGAGAGGCTCTGGGCAAACTCCCTGTAGAAATCAGCGGTGCGGCTGTAGAGGTGCGGCTGGAACAGTGCTGTCACCTTCTTGTCGCTGTACAGTGCCTTGATTGAACTTGCGCATGCCCTTACCTCGTCGGGGTGGTGGGCATAGTCGCTCAACAGTACCAGATCGTTCTCTTTGATGTGGAAGTCGAAGCGTCTGTCGGCACCGGCAAAACTCTTCATGCCCTCTTTGAGCTCCTCGGCCGATGCTCCGCAGATTTCGGCCATTGCCATTGAGGCTATTCCGTTGTCGATGTTTATGCTTACAGGTACGCCCAGCTCCACGTCATTTATCCTTTGCCATGGTGACACATAGTCGAAGATGATTGTCCCGCCGCCGATGCGTATGTTCTCGGCGTGGAAGTCTCCCTTCTCCCTGCCATATACATAGCACTTTACACCCTCCTGTACACGTGGTTCCACCTCCAATCCCTCATGTACTATAAGGTATCCGTCGGGGCGTATCTTTTCGGTGAACTGCGCGAATGCCTCAAGGTAGTTCTCCTTGTTGCCGTATATGTCAAGGTGGTCGGGGTCGGCCGATGTTATTGTGGCAATGTACGGCTCAAGGTGCAGGAACGAGCGGTCGTACTCGTCGGCCTCAATGACAACAAGGTCGCTCTTGTCCGAGAGTATGAGGTTGCTCTTGTAGTTCTTTGATATTCCTCCCAGGAATGCCGCGCAATCGACACTCGACTGGTGCAGCAGATGTGCTGTCATGGTCGATGTGGTTGTCTTTCCGTGTGTGCCGGCCGCGCATACACCCTTCTTGTTTCTTGTGATGATGCCAAGCACCTCGGCTCTCTTCTTTATTGTGAAACCTCCTTCGCGGAACAGCTTCCACTCCTTGTGTCCGGCCGGAATGGCAGGTGTGAATATCACCAGTGTTGATGCGGGCTCCTTACATTCTGCCGGGATAAGCTCCTCATTCTCTTCAAAATGCAGTTGTGCTCCTTCTTCGATGAGGCTGTCTGTGAGCTTTGATGGTGTACGGTCATAGCCTGCAACGAACTTGCCCTCGCTGAGGAAGTATCTTACAAGGGCGCTCATGCCGATTCCGCCTGCTCCCAGGAAATATACCGATTTTATATCCTTCAGTTCCATTATTTCAAATTCTCCTTTTTACGTCGTGTCTCTTTCTCAATGTAGGCGTCTGCCAACATCATCACCTCCTCGGCAATCTCCTCTGCCGCATTCGGACGGCCCATCTTCTCGATATTTTCCTCGAGGCTTGCTATCTTTGTGTCATCGTTGACTGTCTCTATGGCCTTCGCAACAAGTTCCTCTTTCGCTTTTGCATCGGCAACGTATATGGCTGCATCCTTCTCAACAAGTGCCATGGCATTCTTTGTCTGGTGGTCTTCGGAAACGTTCGGTGAGGGAACGAGGATGACTGCCTTGCCAAGCAAAGCGAACTCCGAGATTGAACCGGCTCCGGCGCGTGACACTACAAGGTTTGCAGCGCTCAGTGCATCGGCCATGTTCGATACAAAGTCAGTGACGGTGAGGTTATCGGGTTTTCCTGCCGCGGCTACTCTCTGTTTCATCTCCTCGAAATAGAGCTTTCCTGTCTGCCACACAAACTGGATATCACTGTTTGCCCTGATGAGTTCAATCTGTGCCATTATGCTCTCGTTTATGCTGCGTGCGCCGAGGCTTCCCCCGACAATAAGAACACACTTCTTGCCCTCTTCCAAGCCCATACGTTTCAGTGCCTCGCTACGGTTTGAGCGCATGTCGATGAGGCTCTTGCGTACAGGGTTTCCGGTGAGCTTTATCTTCTCGTGTGGGAAGAAGCGCTCCATGCCGTCGTAAGCGACACATATCACCTTTGCCTTCTTTGCAAGAATCTTGTTTGTCACGCCTGCGTATGAGTTCTGTTCCTGGATAAGGGTGGGTATATTCATGCTTGCGGCCATCTTGAGTGTGGGACCGCTGGCATAGCCACCCACTCCCACAGCAACCTGTGGAGCAAAATCCTTGATTATTTTCTTTGCCATGCGCTGGCTCTTGAGTATGAGCCACAGTACCTTTATGTTTTTCAGAAGATTCTTGCGGTCGAAACCGGCAATAGGCAGGCCCACTATCTCGTAGCCTGCATCGGGAACCCTCTGCATCTCCATCCTGTTGTCTGCTCCCACGAAAAGTATCTTTGCCGTGGGGTGCTTCCTTTTAATAGCATCGGCTATAGACAATGCCGGGAATATATGGCCCCCTGTGCCACCTCCGCTCACAATGATTCTGTACTCTTTTTTCATAGCCTCTATCTTTTATTGGTTGTTTATCTCGTTTACTGCCTTTGTTTCCTTAGTTCCGGTTTTAATGGTGTGTCGGCTTATGCAAAGCAGCATACCTATATATATACAGTTAATTATTACCGATGTTCCGCCCTGGCTCATAAGAGGCAACGGCTGTCCGGTCACAAAGTCACCTACAGAAATATACATATGCAACATTGCCTGCAGCACAATTATCAGTCCTATTCCCATGGCTATGTATGCCGACTGGGCATCCTGGCTCTTGTTGGCTATCTTGCCGCTACGGTAGAGGAACGTCAGGTACAGCAGTATTATGAATACTCCTCCTATAAGTCCGAGCTCTTCAATTATTATGGCATAGATGAAGTCGGAGTATGCATGTGGTATGTTGTCGCGCTGCATTGAGTTTCCAGGACCGCATCCCAACAGGTGGCTCGATGCTATTGCCATATTGGCGTGTGCTCTCTGGTCGTCATCAATCTGGTAGTTGTCGGGGTCAATAGGTGCACTGTTGCCTACATCCACAATACGGTGTTTCCAGGTGATTACCTTGCTTCCGAACTCCCCTTTGTCGGCAAGGCTCTCCGGGAGGTTGATTAAGGTTATTATACCCAAAACGACTGCCGCAATTCCGATACCCAGCAGTGAAAGGAGCTGCTTCCATGGCATCTTGGCTATGTACATCATCATATATATTGCCAGTATCAGCAATCCTGCTGTCGACAGGTTCTCCTTGAGGATAATGAGGATGGGCAGGATACTGTACTTTACAATCTCCTTGAGTGCACCGCCGTCGGTGCCGTCCTCGGTCTGGTGGTCGGACAGGATTCTGGCTGTCACCATTATAAGTCCCATTTTGGCAAACTCCATCGGTTGGATGGTAAACAGCCCGAAGACGCTGATCCATCGGGCACTGCCGTTGATTCGTGAGCTGCTGAACTGTGCCCATATGAGACCTATCAGGCCAAGCCAGTAGAACAGATTCGTCAGTCCCTTTATCTGGTTCAGTTTCAGGTTCTGCATAAACCACACGACAAAGATTCCGCCTATCAGGAACGCAGTATGTTTGATGATAGGAAGCCAATAGTTCCCGCTGGCGCTTATCTGTCGGCTGGTCGCACTGAACACCTCCACCCATGATATTGCGCAGATTATGAAGAAGACAGCCCAGATAATACTGTCTCCCTTGAATAATATCCTTCTTAATTTGTCACCACTCATCTGTAGTCTTCTTCTTTAGCGTGTTAATAATGTCCTTGATACCTTACAGCTTGCATACAAACTCCTTGAAGAGTCTGCCTCTTTCCTCGTAGCTCTTGAATAGATCGAAACTTGCGCAACAGGGGCTAAGCAGTACAGCTTCGCCGCTCTTTGCTGTCTTGTAGGCCTGTGCCACGCATTCCTGCATGGAGTGTGTATCAATGACCGGTATTCCGAATCCACCGAAAAAGTCATGCAGCTTGCTGTTGTCGGCGCCAAGGAATATAAGTGCGCTGCACTTCTCCTTTACAAGGTCTGCAATCTCGTTGTAGTCATTGCCTTTGTCCTTTCCGCCCAGAATGAGCACTGTCTTTTTCTTCATGCTCTGCAGGGCATACCAGCAACTGTTGACATTTGTAGCCTTCGAGTCGTTTATGTACTCCACTCCATTCACTTTCGCAACTTTCTCAAGGCGGTGTTCCACTCCGGTGAAAGAACTCAATGCCTTCCTGATAGTCTCCTTGCGTATGCCGGCAACATTGGCCGATATACCTGCGGCCATTGAGTTATAGAGGTTGTGCTTGCCTGTAAGCGACAGTTCCTCAAGTTCCATATTGAACGGTGTGGGTTCCGTGAATATAAGTTTCTCCTCGTGTGAGTATGCAGCTGCGCCTTCGTGTCTCTTTTCGGCGAACGGATAAAGTCTTCCGTGCTTGTATTTGGGCAACTCTTCCTTTATTATAGGATCGTCATTCCAGTACACGAAAGCATCGTCGGGCTGCTGGTTCTGCAGGATACGGAACTTCGCGTCAATGTAGTTCTGCATCTTGTAGCCATAGCGGTCGAGGTGGTCGGGGGTGATATTCATTATGACAGCCACGTTTGCGCGGAACTCATACATATTGTCGAGCTGGAAACTGCTGAGTTCTACAATGTAGTAGTCCTTATCGCCCTCGGCTACCTGTAGTGCAAGGCTACGTCCGATGTTTCCTGCAAGTCCTACGTTCAGCCCAGCCTCGCGGAATATGTGGTATATTAGCGAGGTGGTTGTGGTCTTGCCGTTGCTTCCGGTTATACACACCATCTTTGCCCTTGTGTAGCGTCCGGCGAACTCAATCTCCGAAATAACAGGAATTCCGGCATCAGTCACTTTAACCACAATCGGGGCCTCGTTAGGTATGCCCGGGCTCTTGATGACTTCGCCTGCATTGAGGATCAGTGCCTCGGTATGCTGTTTCTCTTCCCACGGGATGTTATGCTCATCGAGCATCTTCTTGTACTTCTCGGCAATAGCTCCAAAGTCTGATACAAAGACCTCAAATCCAAGTTTGTCGGCGAGGATGGCTGCACCGCATCCGCTCTCGCCTGCTCCCAATACAACAATTCTCTTCTCCATTTATCTTACCTTTAGTGTCATGAGGGTCAATGCTGCCATAATTATCGTTACAATCCAGAAACGGACTGTAACCTTTGCCTCGTGCATGGGATGCTCAGGTCCCTTGAATACATAAGTGCAATCCTTGTCAAGTTTCTCGTCCTCCACGTTGTAGTGGTGGTGCAACGGTGTACGGCGGAAAATCCTCTGCTTTATACCTTTTCTCTTTCCCTTCTTGAAATATGCCACCTGCAATATCACAGACAAGTTCTCTGCCACGAATATTCCGCAAAGCAGTACCAGCAGAATCTCCTTGTGTATGAGAATTGCAAGAACGCCTATGATACCTCCGATTGTGAGGCTTCCCGTATCTCCCATGAATACCTGTGCAGGGAACGAGTTGTACCACAGGAATCCGATGAGTGCACCAATGAATGCAAAGGTGAATATGACAACCTCCTCTCCGCCGGGCAAGAACATGATGTCAAAGTATTCAGCCCACCCGACGTGGCTCGATACGTAGGCAAGTACTGCGAGCGTGACGCCTATTATGGCTGCATTTCCGGCAAGCATCCCGTCCATACCGTCGTTCAGGTTCGCACCGTTAGATACTGCAGTAACCACAAATATCGTGACAATGACAAAGAGTATCCAACCGGCCTGTTCCTTGTACTTGCCGCAGAATGACATCACCTCGCTGTAGTCGAGGTTGTGGTTCTTAATGAACGGGATGGTAGTCTTGTTTACCTTTTCGGCAACCTGACGATGCTCTACCTCCTCAATGTTTCCTTTCTCAATGGTGATGTTCTCGCGCATCACTGCCTGGGGACTCAGGTAGAGTGTGAGGCCAATGACCAGACCAAGACCCACCTGTGCAATGATCTTTACCTTGCCTGGCACTCCGTCCTTGTTCTTCTTGAAAGTCTTTATGTAGTCATCTGCAAAGCCCAACAGACCCAGCCACACCGTCGTTATTATGAGCAGGATCATATATATGTTGTCGAGTTTACCAAGCAACAGGCATGGTACAATGATGGCAATGATGATGATGATGCCTCCCATAGTGGGAACACCTGCCTTGAGATTATTCTTGTCGAACTCACGCAGTGTTTCGGTAATCTGCTTCTTCTTGAAATACTTGATGAGAGTGCTTCCGAACCAGGCCGATATAAGCAGTGAGAGGACGATGGTTGTCAATGCCCTGAACGATACATAGTTCATCAACCTTGCTCCAGGCAGGTTGTACTCTTGTATAAGGTCAAAAAGGTAGTAAAGCATGATGTATGTTCCTTTTTTTATGCGTTGAAAATCTCTCTTATAATCTCCTTGTCATCAAAATGGTGCTTCACGCCTTTGACATCCTGATAATCTTCGTGTCCCTTGCCGGCAACAAGTATCACATCGCCTTTCTGTGCAAGTGCGCAAGCAGTCCTTATGGCTTCCTTGCGGTCCACAATTGAAATGACATTCTTTCTTTGCTCGTCGTTGAGGCCGGCCAACATGTCGTTGATTATATCCTGCGGCTCCTCGAAACGCGGATTGTCCGATGTCAGTATGACTCTGTTGCTGCCCTTTACAGCCTCTACGGCCATTATGGGCCGTTTGCCTTTGTCGCGGTTACCTCCTGCTCCTACAACCGTTATCACATTGCCTCTGCCGCGCAGCACCTCGTTGATTGTGCCAAGAACGTTTTTCAAGGCATCGGGCGTGTGTGCATAGTCCACTATTGCCGATACTCCGTCGGGCGAGTGCAGTGTCTCGAAACGGCCCGATACAGGGCGTAGTGTACTCATCACCCTCAATATCTCCTCGGGGTCTTTGCCCAGTTCTACGGCAGCACCGTATATCGCCAACAGATTGCTTATATTGAAACGTCCTGTGAGCAGTGTCGAGAACTCGCGGTTGTTGAACTCGAGTATCATTCCGTCAAGGTGTGTCTCCACAAGGCGTGCCTTATAGTCACCCATAGTGCGTGTAGAGTAGCTCTTCACATCGCCGCGGCAGTTCTGTACCATTACGGGACCATTCTTGTCGTCAAGGTTTGTTATGGCAAAGGCGTTGCGTGGCAGGTTGTCGAAGAAACTCTTTTTCGCTTTCAGGTAGTTATCCATTGTCTCGTGGAAATCCATGTGGTCGCGGGTGAGGTTAGTGAAGATGCCGCCGGCAAACTCCAATCCTCCCACGCGTTCCTGTGCGAGGGCGTGCGAACTCACCTCCATGAATGCATATTCGCAGCCTGCATCCACCATTTGTGCCAACAGGCTGTTAAGCGATATCGCATCAGGGGTAGTGTGGGTCGAGGGATATGCTTTACCGTCAATGTAGTTGCAAACGGTAGAGAGCAGTCCGCACTTATGTCCCATCTCCTTGAAGAGCTCATAAAGCAGTGTCGCGATTGTTGTCTTGCCATTGGTGCCAGTCACGCCAACAAGCCTAAGTTGCTGCGACGGGTTGCCGTAGAATGTTGTCGCAATCTTTCCTGCAACAGCCTGTGCATCTGCAACCACGATGTATGCAACATTAGGGCTCTGTTTTTCGGGAATATTCTCGCATACAATTGCTGTTGCTCCTTTCTCCTCTGCTGATTGAATGTATGCGTGACCGTCAGCCTGTGTGCCTTTGATGGCGATGAACATACCGCATGCCTCTACAAGCCTTGAGTCAATGTTCACACTTTTCACCTCGACCTCATCCTTCGGAAGGACAAGTCTTGTGTATTGGATTTCTCTTAAAAGGTCGTTGAGTCTCATTATGTATTGTTTGTATTTCCTTATTTATAAATCAATAATCCAGTTGCAGACGGACTGTTGTTCCTTCTCTGGCAACAGTACCTGCATTTATGCTTTGTGAAACAACTGTTCCCACACCGTCAAGTTTCACTTTCAGACCGCACTGTTGCATAAGGAAGACTGCATCCTTCGCTCCCATACCCATAACGTTGGGTACTCTGCCTGTGTTTTTGCCCATTGCCGATATTCTGTAACCGGCATCCTTGCTCTTGCTTATGGTTCCCCATTCGCAGTTATCCTCGTTCCCGCACTTCATTCCCAACTCTTTCAAGACAAGTTCTGCCTCTGTAATACAACCTTTCTTTACAGAAGGCTGTGACGGGTTCTCTTCCTTTATGTTTTCAATGTCCTGTCTAAGTCTCTTTGCCATGACCTTGTCGGCAATCTCCTTGAAGGCTATGGCCGACGTGCTTCCTCCTCCGAGTTTTCTCTTCTCTTCATCGGGACGGGTGTCCTGTGCTGCCTCGTATATCGTCTGCACCAATAGGGTGTATTGTGGGTCATCGGCTGGGAAGAAACCGCAGAAACTCATCATCTTGCCGAACCCGTCGTAACGTCCATTCTTCGGGTTTACAAGGTCGGCTGTTCCTGTCTTTCCGGCTACCTTCATCATGCTTGACCTTGCACGCTTTCCTGTACCGTCAGGCTTTCCGTCTTTGCCTACGCCCTCAACGACGCCAATGAGCATCTCTGTTACTTCGTCGGCAGTCTGTTTGGAAATCATATGTGGGTTCAGCACTTTTGTGGGGTACTCCTCAATGATTTCGCCGTCTTTCAGTACGGCCTTTACTATTCGTGGTTGCATCTGTACACCGCCGTTGGCTATTGTGTTGTAGAAGTTCAGCATGTTTATTCCTGTCATCTGTACTCCATAGCCGTATGACATGGAGTTGATTGACAGACCGTTCCAACTCTTGCTTCCAGGTCTTGTGATACGTGGTGTTGCCTCGTTATCAATGATGTAATAGTTGGTACTCATACCGAAACTGTCCAATCTGTTTGTATAAGTTTCGGGGTTGTCGGCATAAGCTTTTCTTATATATTGCACCATACCTATGTTCGATGAGTATTTCAGCACCTCGCCCATACTGTACTTCCCTGTACCGTTGTCGCGGTACATCTCGTCCGATACTTTCTGCTTACCGAAGAAACATACCTTTGAAGCATATGCTTTTACCGAGTCATTCACTGTCAATTTGCCGTCGGCAAGCATGGCTGTCACAGCAACAGTCTTGAAAATGGATCCAGGCTCCATTATGCGGCAAAGCGCATGGTTGGGAGTGGGGTTGTTGGGGATGTTGTCGGCAGTCTCAAGGTATATGACATTGCCGTATGCATCAGTGCTCTTCGTCAGGTTTACAATGGCCTTTATGTCTCCGGTCTTTGTTTCCATCAGCATGGCCCATCCAGCCGGCAAATGATTCTCTACGAGCACCTTCTTCAGCGCGTTCTCGCATATGTCGAGCATTTCGGTGTTGATGGTAGTCTGTATGTCCATCCCGGCAATAGGCGCCTTCTTTATCTTTGTTATTGCCTTGCCTTTGCGGTTTGTCTCCTTACGTCCGAGGCCCGGTGTGCCTTCAAGGTATGAGTTGTATTTTTTCTCCAGGCCGCTGAGTTCCATTGTCAGTGTGTCGTTCTTTGTCGTTTCGCGCACTATTCCGAATGTGCTCAAGCCGATGTCGCCGAAAATGTTCTTGCGGTCGGTCTTGTTGCGGTTATCTTTGTTCTTCTTGTCCTTTGAGAAGTCTTTGTCACGCTCTATGAACAATCCGCTGTACTTGTACCCCAATTCAAAGATAGGCAACTGCATCAGACGGTTGTACTGTGTGTATGAAATTTTCCCACGGTAGAGCCTGAAATATCTCTCCTTGTTCTTTATGCCTTTCGAAAGGCGCTTCTTGAAACTCTCGGCACTCTCACCCGGGAATATTTCGTTCAGTCCCTTGCTTACGTCATCCAAATGTTCTTCCCACAGCGAATCGCGCTTGAATGTCGTTGTCTCCGCATCCTTCTTGTTGTCGTTGTTCACGTACTTGAAGTCGATACGTAACCTATAATATGGGAGGCTGCTTACAATGAGACCGCCTTCCTCGTCAAGGATTCTTCCTCTCTCGGGCTGCAATGGTATATTGTCCTGTATGTACCTCTCCTTTATCTTGTTCCATATCTCCCTGTCCTTGAACATGGTAGACACAGTGTTGCCTACGATAATAATCGCAATGGTGAAGAATACGAATATTACCAGTATATTGAATCGGAATATTGAATCGGAACGGAAATGGAACATTTCTTCTCTTTTTTACTTTTTTATTGAATACATGGGTTTACTCATGGTGCCGAGTTCGCTCTCTTTTGTATGGAGTATCTTCTCAAGCTCGCTCTGTCTGCTTTTTGAGGTGAATTCACTCTTCAGCGTCAGTAGATTGTTCTTGAGGTTGTCTCTCCTTTTTGTAAGCTTCTCAATTTTCAGCAGTTCCCTTTCGTACTCATATCGGTTACTTACATATATGAAGGCATAAAATACAATAAGCGCCAACAGTGCCGCATTCCTGCGGAACAGCTCGTTCGTGAACAGGCGTCCACCTATAATGGTGTTCAGTATCCTGTTCTTTTTCTTTTTTTTCTTCTTTTTGACTTGTGTCGCTTCTGTATCCATGTTTCTTTATTCTCCTTTCTTGATTGCTATCCTCAATTTTGCGCTTCGTGAGCGTGGGTTACGCTCCATCTCCTCGTCGGTTGGCACAATTACTTTCTTTGCGTCGAACGGTGATGTCGTCCTGCCGAAGAAATCCTTCTCCACAATACCCTCGATGTTGCCGCTCTTCATGAAGTTCTTTACAATACGGTCCTCTATTGAGTGGTATGTTATCACTACCAGGCGTCCGCCGGGTTTCAATAGCTCCTTTGCGCTCTTGAGCATCTCCTGCAGTGCCTCTACCTCTTTGTTTATCTCAATGCGCAATGCCTGGAACACCTTTGCCATCTCCTTCTTTTCGCGCTGTGGCGGACAGAACGGTTTTGCAATCTCAATGAGTTCGTTTACACGCCTGATAGGTTTTTCACTCCTCACCTTGACAATTCTTGCAGCCAGTTTACGTGCGCAGTTCAGTTCGCCATAAAGCTTGAAAATTCTTGTAAGTTCCTCCTCTGTAGCGCTGTTCAGCAGGTCTGCCGCAGTCTCGCCTCCGCGTTTGTTCATGCGCATATCGAGCTCGGCGTCAAAGCGGAACGAGAAGCCTCTCGTCTCGTCATCAAAGTGGTGCCCTGATACTCCAAGGTCAGCAAGGATCGCATCAACTTGTGTCTGGTTGTGATAGCGCATGAAGTTGTAGATGAACCTGAAATTGCCCCTCACAAAAGTGAAACGCTCGTCGTCGGGCGCGTTTCTCTCGGCATCCTCATCCTGGTCAAAGCTGTAGAGGTGTCCCTTCTTGCCCAAGCGGCCAAGAATCTCGCGTGAGTGTCCTCCTCCCCCAAATGTCACATCAATGCACTTGCTGTCGGGTGTTATCTCCATTACGTCGACACTCTCCTTCAGCAGTACAGGTGTGTGGTAAACCTGAATCTCATTCATTTCCGGCTTTGTTTACAGTGGTCATTATGTTTTCAAGTTCGCGGCTGAAATCCTCTGGGGCCATGAACGGCTGTTCAAGTTTCTCTTTTGCCCAAATCTCGATAGTGTCATTCATTCCAATGAACCTCACCTCCTGCTTTATTGCAGCCATAGCAAGGTATCTTTTCGGCAACAGCACACGGCCGTTGCTGTCGATTGTGAGCTCCTCCACGTCTGCCACGAACTGTCGGAATATCATCTGGTGTTTTGCATTCCACTTGTCAAGGCGGCTCCTGAGCAGGTCCAGCTGTTCATTCCAGCTGCTTTCGGGGTACAGGACAAGACAGTCCTGATAGACATCCTTGCGCAACATCACCCTCTCGCAGCCCTCGGCCTGCAGGATACGGCGGAAACAGGCAGGCAGGAAAACCCTTCCTTTGCTGTCTGTCTTTGCTTCTATGTTGCCTATGAAACGCATATTATACCTCTAAAATAGAAAATTTGTTCAAAAGTACACAATTCCCCACAATTCCCCACATAATGTGCAAATTATTTTCAAATAAAGTTTTCAACAATCTGTTGATATCTCGGAACGTTCCTATCCGCTTGAGAATAAATGCATTGTTGGAATGTGTTGTGAAGTGGGGTAAAAGCCCAGATATGATAAAGAGTTGAAAGTGCACGCATTTCTATTGCATTTAGGGAAAAATTATTAATTTTACCACAAAATCGTAAAAACAATGAATCGCAGGACAAATCTTATTCTGTCAATTTTTGTTACACTCCTGATGCTGTCAGGTGGTATCAGTGTAAGTGCACAGGGCTTTCCCAAGAAAGCTCTTGCAAGTGTTACCGAGGAGCGTGCCCGCAATATTGTGGGTTTTCTGGCCGATGACCTTCTCCAGGGGCGTGATGCAGGTATGCAGGGAGGGTATCTTGCTGCCGAGTATATAGTCTCACTGTTCAAGGAGTGGGGTGTCGAGCCTTTCCTTGAGAGTGGATATTGCCAGCCGTTTACGGCGGTAAAGAATGTCAACAACTGGCTCACAGAAGCCAACCGTGATATAGCTCCTTTGATTGCCGATGGTTGTGAGACGCGTCAATTGAGGAATATCCTTGCGGTTATTCCCGGTAAGGAGGACGGTATTGTGGTGGTGGGTGCACATTATGACCATCTGGGCATTGACGCCACTCTTCAGGGTGACAGTTGTTTCAATGGCGCCGATGACAACGCGTCGGGTGTGTCGGCTGTATTGCAGATTGCAAGGGCAATAAAGATGTCGGGCAAGCAGCCACGTCGCACAATCATCTTTGCTCTTTGGGATGGAGAGGAGAAAGGTCTGCTCGGGTCAACCTATTTTGTTGGAAAATGCTCCTTTTTATCGGATATTTCAGCATATATGAACTTTGATATGGTGGGTCGTGGACCGGCTGAGAATCCTATGCACCTGAGCTATATGTACACTGCCGGCAATCCGCTCTTCGGCGATTGGTTGCGTGAGGATGTGAAGAAATATGATTTTTGTTTCGCTCCTTACTACAATGCAGCAGAGAGTCTCATCGGCGGTAGCGACAACACCCCGTTTGCAAGAAAAGGGATACCCATCGTGTGGTATCACACCGAGGGGCATCCCGATTATCACCGTCCGTCGGACAGCTCCGACAAGATCAATTACCGCAAGCTCACAGACATCAGCCTTGCTGCCTGCCTGTGCGTATGGCGTTTGGCTAATGTACGCAAGTATTGAATGTTATTCCTGCTCTTCTGTTACTGCCGCGTCAGGCAAGTAGCGGTTGAGTAGCAGGCATCCAATAACAGCCGAGATGAACGAGCCGCACAGGATGCCTAACTTTGCCTGGTTCAAAAGGTGCAGGCCACTCTCTCCGAGCGATGCGTATGAGAGGTCGGCAATGAAGATGGACACTGTGAGCCCGATACCGCACACCATGCATACCGATGCAAATGCCTTCCAGTTGCTACCCTCCGGTAACTGTACAATCCTGCACTTTATTGCTACCCATGAGAATGCGAACACGCCTATGAACTTGCCCAGTACAAGGCCGGTCATAACAGACATACCTACACCGCCTGCAACATCGGTAATGCTCATTGATGACATGTCAATGCCTACGTTCGCAAATGCAAACAAAGGAATTACAATGTAGCCGATAATCTTGTAAAGGTTATCCTCAAGTTCCTGCAGCGGGCTTATAAGCTTATCTGCGGCCGATTCAATGCTCTTGAGCTTGTGTACGTCCTCTTTGGATAGAATCATCGTGTGGTGCTTTCCGCATATCTTTGTTACCGGGAAACTGTTTATCTTCTCGCGTATGCGCTCGATGTAGTGGGCCGATCCCTTGCGCTGCGATGCAGGCACGCAGAACGCTACAATAACGCCTGCTATCGTGGCATGTATTCCGGAGTTCAGCATTGCGTACCAAAGAATAACACCCACTGCCAGATAGTACGATTTCTTCATTATCTTCATATAGTTGCCAAGCATAAGCAGCAGTGTGCAGCCAACAGCCATCAACAGGTATTGTACCTCAATGGCCTGTGAATAGAAGATTGCAATAACGATGATACCTCCCAAGTCATCGGCAACAGCCAGTGCTGCAAGGAACATCTTCAGACCGATGGGTACTCGTGTCTTGAATATCGACAGCACTCCAAGTGAGAATGCAATGTCTGTTGTCATAGGAATTGCTACGCCGCGTAGCATATCAGGGTCATTCGGGCAAGTGAGCCAGAAAAAGATTATGGGTACCAGCATGCCTCCGCAGGCACCGATTATGGGCAACAGTGCCTTCTGTCGTGTTGACAGTTCTCCAACAAGGATCTCGCGCTTTATTTCGAGTCCTACCGACAGGAAGAATATTGCCATCAGGAAATCGTTTATCACCATCATCAGTGACATGTTGTGCCCGCCATGGCTGAAGAAGTTGAAATTGCCTATTGAGAGTGTCACCTCCTGCCTCCAGAACTCGAAATAGTTATCCTTCAGCGGGGAATTTGCCGCAATAAGCGCCAGTATGGTTGCAATAATCAGTACGCCACTCGTGTTGACGTACCTCTTGATCATGCTTCTGAAACTGTAGTTTGTCATCATCTTATGTCATCTCTAAAAATTCGAACCGCAAAATTACAGCCTTTTCAAACTCCAATCCTTTCGTACATTAGTGTAAAACGCGAAACGATCTATCGGTTTTATCAATAGGTAAGTTGCTTTTCCCGGGGAAAGGCAGGGTCGGCTGTTGCCGATAAGCAAACAGCACGGCTTTCGTTAGAAAACCGTGCTGTTGTGTTTAGAAGCTGTATATGTTTACTCCTCAGGCATGAACATGGGGTCCCATGCAGGGAGCATTGTCGGCTTCTCGTTCAGAACCTTGAGCACATTCTCGGGAACATACTTCTTGTCTACTACAAGACGGAACATATATTCGTTGAACCACTCATCGGTCATGATGAGTGTGCCGTGGAAGCCTGAGCTTGCGCCCCAGCTGTTCTCCACCTGCCATTTTACGGGGTTTCCGGCCTTGTCAAGGTCAACGGCCTTCAGTGTCATGGCATGTGACGAACCACTGTCGAATGTCATCACTCTCTGGCGCTTGTCCATGCCGAACTCAATACCGAAGAGCTCGCCGTAGTTGTAGTTGTTGATGTCGAGTGTACCGCGCTTCGAGTCAAGGAACTTGCCGACGTCGCAAGAGAAGTACATCATTGTGCTGTCCTTGATTGACGCAATTGCCATCTTCTTGATTTCATCGAGAGGCAGGTTGATGTAGAGCCAGTTGTGTCCGTCGTAGAGGTGGCGGTCGTACTCAATCTCATAGCTTTTCCAGTAGGGACGTGTGGGGTCGTTCATCAGCATCACATAGTCATCCTGGAGGTTGATGTTCAGGAACTTCTCATAGAAGCTCTTCGGGGTGTACTTCTGTGGCTCCTCGCGGTACTTGCCGTTTGCGTCCTTAGGGGCCCATGTGAACTCTGTCGGTGGAACACCGTAAACCTGTGCAAGCATCTTGTAGACAACTTTCAGCTGCTCTTTCTTCATCTCAAGGAGCTTCTTCTCCTTTGCACCGTTCTCATGTGCAGTGCGCAGCTCGAGGCCAAACTCACGCAACTTTGTGGTGAGCAGTGCCGAGAAGGCTGCAGTGTTGTCGCTTGTATAGCTCTCCTTCATCACGCCCTTTGGTACAATGCCGTACTTTGCGATGAGGTCGGCAACGCCTGTGAATGTGCCGCCGTCGCTCAGCGGGTGCTTGAAAAGCCACTCCACGGTGCGGTCGTCGTATGGTGCCTTGCGTGTGTCGATTACACCCTGCAGGAACAGGTTCGACTTCTCCAACTGGTCGAAGAAGAAGTTGTATACCTGTGAGAACTCGAATGCACCGAGGTTCTCATTTGCTATCATCTTGGCACGCAACACGTTCATTCCGGTGAACAGCCAGCAACGGCCCGATGACTTCTGGTCGGTGATACCTTTTGAGTTTACGCTGTGGCTGAAGTGTGTGTCCATCTCATTGAGGTTCTCCTGGTTTACAGACAGCACCTTCACCGAGTTTGCCAACATCACGTTCTGCAGGGCTTTCTCTGCCCCTGTGGGAGCATAGCTTTCCTTGAGTTCCTGGAGCATCTGTGCATCGATACCGCCCTTGTTCTCCTGTGCTGTGGCACCGGCCGACAGCAGCAAGGCTGCTGCAAAGCAGCCGAATAGTCTTGTCTTGTTCATATATTATCTTTTTTGTCTTTCACATTGCGAAGATAGTGAATAATTTAAAAAATGCAAAGACCGGTTCACCTGCAAACTATAGGGGGAATATCTTTTTAACACAGACAAAACATTAA